>CAZQAM010000116.1:0-6177 GCA_964591355.1 uncultured Oscillospiraceae bacterium | reverse complement strand
TTGCTGTGCGCTTTGCGCGCAGCCCGGCCGGCTTTGCCGGCCTGCCCGGGAGCGGTGGTATACACAAAACCAGCAGCTGTGGGAAGCTGCCGGTTTTCCAAGTCGTGTTCCATCCGCAAGCGGCGGGGTCCGGGGTGCGGCGCGCACCCCGGTGGGGTTTGGGGCAACGCCCCAACCGGCTCATTTCTTTTCGTGTTCCTTTTTCCACTGCTTGATCTGGTTCAGCCGTTCCTTATAGCGGCTCTCCAGGCCCTGGTCGGTGGGGAGGTAATACTCCTTGCCCAGCAGCGAATCCGGCAGGCAGCGCATATCGGTGAGCTTTTCCTGGGTATCGTGGGCGTACTGGTAGCCTTCGCCGTACCCCAGCTCCCGCATGAGAGAGGTGACGCCGTTGCGGATATGCAGGGGCACCGGCTCGGCCAGCTGGGCCAGAGCGTCCTGCTTGGCCGTTTCATAGGCCATGTAAAGGGCGTTGGACTTGGGGGCCAGGGAGACATACACCACCGCCTGCGTCAGGTGCACGCTGCATTCCGGCATGCCGATGTAATGGCAGGCCTGATAGGCGGCCAGGGCGATCTCGATGGCCCGGGGATCGGCAAGCCCCACATCCTCGCTGGCAAAGCGCAGCACCCGCCGGGCTACATACAAAGGGTCTTCTCCCGCTTCCAGCATCCGGGCCAGCCAGTAAACCGCCGCGTCCGGATCGGAATTGCGCATGGATTTGTGCAGGGCGGAAATCAGGTTATAATGTTCCTCGCCGTTTTTGTCGTAGAGCAGGGATTTGCGGCTGGTGCACTGCTCCACGATCTCCCGGGTCACTTCGATGGCGCCGTTTTCCGCGGAGCCGTTGAGCACCGCCATTTCCAGGGTGGACAGGGCCGTGCGGGCGTCGCCGTTGGCAAAGGCGGCGATGAGGGGCAGCACCCCTTCTTCCAAACGGATGTCCTGCCCGCCGAAGCCTTTGTCGCTCTTCAGGGCGGTTTCGAGGAGCTGCTCGATTTCCTCATTGGTCAGCGCTTTCAGTACGAAAACCTTGCAGCGGGACAGGAGCGCGCCGTTGACCTCGAAGGAAGGGTTTTCCGTGGTGGCGCCGATGAGGATGATGCTGCCCTTTTCCACAAAGGGCAGAAACGCGTCCTGCTGGGCTTTATTGAAACGGTGGATTTCATCCACGAACACAATGGTTTTTTCCCCAAAGGCGCGGTTGTTTTCCGCCTGCTGCATCACGGCCCGGATCTCCCGGATGCCGCTGGTGACGGCGGAAAACTCGATAAAGCTGGCCTTCGTCTGATGGGCGATGACGGTGGCCAGCGTGGTTTTGCCAACGCCCGGCGGCCCCCAGAAAATCATGGAGGACACGGCGTCCTGCTCGATGATCCTGCGCAGGATTTTGCCTGGGCCCAGCAGGTGCTTCTGGCCCACGATGCCGTCAATGGTTTCGGGGCGCAGCCGGGCGGCCAGGGGCTGCGGCATGGATTGATCCCAGAGGGAGACTTGATTGTTCACGGCAGTATTCCTTCATTATTCCCCGTAGAGGGTGCACCCGCCCACGAATTCTCTCAGCAGCGACAGAGGCGGGATCTCCCGCAGGGCCTCATCGGTGGCGGGCAGGATATAGTGCAGGATTTTCACCAGCCTGCGGGAGGCCAGGTAAACAGGATTGGAGTCCGGAATCGCCAGAAGCAGGTCATAGGCTTCCCGCTTGAGCACCGGAAGCTCATAATGCAGGGCGGAATTGAACAGGAAATCGGCCTGCTCCTGATAGGGGAAGATCCAGGTGTTTTCCCCGCGGCGCACGCTGTTCCACATGGCCAGGGTTTCCTCCGGCGGCGTATTGCGGAAATGATGATCCCGCACGATGCGGCGCAGCAGCCTGGCGTCGGTGGTGCGGATGCGGTTGTGGTGGTCCAGGTTCAGGCAGGTGAGCTCGCTGATGTAGACCTTGCTGATCAGCTGGGGATCAAACCCCTCATGCAGGGCGGGGTTCAGGCCGTGGATGCCTTCCAATACCAGGATGCTGTCCGGCTCCAGACGCATCGGCTCTCCCTGGGGGAAACGCTTCTGGACGGTGAAATCAAAGCGGGGCATGATGGTTTCCCGGCCCGCCAGAAGGTCTGCCAGGCACTGGCGCAGCAGCGGCACATCCAGGGCACTGAGCGCTTCCAGATCGGGCTTGCCGTCCTCTTCCAGGGGCAGTTCATCCCGGTTGCGGTAGAAATCATCCAGGGAAATAAGCACCGGCCGCAGGCCCAGCACCCGAAGATGGATGCAGAGGCGATGGGAAAAGGTGGTTTTGCCGCTGGAGGAAGGCCCCGCCACGAACACTGCCCGGGAGCCTTTCTGCGCGATTCCTTTGGCGATGGCGGCGATGGACTGATCGTGCAGCGCTTCGTTGACCCGGATGAAATCCAGCAGCCGTCCGCTGACGGTCATATCGTTCAGGTCCGCCGCGTTCATGCAGCCCAGGATCTTGCACCAGCGGTTGGATTCGGAAAACGCCGCCAGGTGTTTGGGCATCGGATGGTACGGCGCTGGCTGATCGGGATCGGCGGGGGAGGGCATCTGCACCACCATGCCGGGAGCGTGGAAAAGCAGATGGAAGGCTTTCACGCGCCCGGTGGAGGGCAGCATGGCGCCGTAGAAGTATTCTGACATTTCGCCGCAGTGATACACATTGAAATGATCGTAGGGCCGGTAGGAGAGCAGCCGGGTTTTATCCTCCTGGTCTTCTGCGGAGAAGTAGGCGATGGCCTGCTTCCGGGTCCAGGTTTCTTTGAGGAAGGGAAGATCCGCTTCCACAATGCGGCGCATTTCCTCCTCGATCCGCGCCACCATATCTTCTTCCATCTCTTTTTCCAGCAGCCGCACATAAATGCCGTAGCCGATGGAATGCTCGATGCGCACGTGCAGCCCGGGCAGCACGCGGCGCACCGCCAGCAGCATGATGAAGCGGAGGGAGCGCTCATAGATCCGCCGGCCCTCCTCATTCTGGAAGGTAATGGGATGCAGACGGCAGGACTCTTCGATTTTGTCGTTCAGCTCCAGCACTTTGCCGCCGCAGAAACAGCCCAGCGCCCCTGCCGCCGCTTCCGGCGCCAGGGCGTCGATCACTTTGCGGACGGTGACGTAGGGCTCAAAGGAACCCACCTTTTCCAGCAGCTTCACAGTAATCATGAGGCGTCCTCCTTTCCTGATGCATGGGTGAATGTTCCGCAGGCGCTGCAAAGCGGTTCCGGGGCGCGTCAGGGCTCTTCCGCGGCCTGCTGGGCGGCCAGCTTCTGCGCCCACTGCAGGTGCTTGGTGTGGACGTATGCCTTGTTCTGCTCTTCAGAGAGGGAGGAGGAGCGGGTCATGATCCGCTTTCCCTCGTCGTTTTTGCCGAAAGCCAGCTTCACAAAGGCCAGGCCATGCTGGGGACAGTCGCCCAGGGCCATGTACTGGTTTTCCTTCTGCTTCACATAGCCTTCCGCCACTTCCATGCGCTTGCCGCACACGGGGCAGGGTGGCGTCATGGCGGCGCTGCTCTTCATGGCGTCCTTCATGGAGCGCACCCGGAGGATGGCGGTGCTTTCCCGCTTGGTCTTATCCAGGTGCTGCAGTTTTCTTGGCGTCAGGGGATATTCCAGCACCCGGGCGGGCTCGGGCAGCCGGGCGAACACCAGGGCGGTGTAATACGCGTCGTTGACGGCGTTGTGGAAGGGCATGGCCTCTTCGTCCGGGTTGATCTCCAATTGTTCCATGGCGGCCTTCAGGCCCATGCGGTCCTTGTTCTGGCCCATGACATCGCCAAAAAGCTTTTGCACGTCGTAGATTTTGGACAGGGCGGTGTCGCTGTGGAAAAAGGTCATGTTCTGGTTCAGGACCGAAATATCGTCGGGGCCCCAGGTCAAAAGCACATAATCCTCTCCGCACCAGGCGGCGAAGGCTTCGATGGCCTGGGGAAACAAAGGCGCGCTGTCCAGATCGCTCTGGGCAATGTGGGTGATCCGGGCGATGCGGGGATGCAGCTTCACATAATGCTGGGGCTGGATCAGCTGGCTGAAGGAATCCTCCACTTCCATGCGCTCATTCACCCGGACGGCGCCGATCTGGATGAGCTCAAAGAGCAGTTTGCCGCCCACGCTTTTGTAGGCGGGGGAATGATAGGAAATGGGCTGGTTCCATTCCAGGTCCAGGATGATATATTGCATGGCAGAAACGTCCTCCGCATCTTTCTTGAGTTTCTATGGATCCAGGGCTTTTTCGCGGCCGGCAGGCCTGGCTCCGCCGTGGGATGGCCGCGCGGGCGCTGGGAAAAACTCAGCCGGCAGGCTGCTGCTCCATTGCCCCTTTCGCCGCGCTCCGCCCGGCCAGGGCGCCGGTGGACCAGGCGATTTGCAGGTTGTAGCCGCCGGTGTGGGCGTCCACGTCGATGACCTCGCCGGCAAAATAGAGCCCCGGCACTTTTTTGCTGGCCATGGAGGCCGCGTTCAGATCCTTCACCGACACGCCGCCCCGGGTGACGATGGCTTCATTGTAGCCGCGCACGCCTTCCGCTGTCAGCGGCAGGGCTTTGAGGGCCTGAACGATCTGCCGCCGCATATTCCCGCCGGCCTGGCTGCAGGGGGTTTTCCCGTCAATGCCCAGGATGTCCGGAAACAGGGCGGCAAAGCGAAGCGGCAGCAGCGTCTGCAGCACGGTGGATAGCTGCTTTTTGCCCCCGGCGGCCAGTTCCCGGTTCAGGCGCTGGGCCAATTGCTCTTCCGTCAGGGCAGGCTTCAGATCCAGGGTGATTTCAGCTTTCATCTCCGCCGGCAGATGGGCGGAGCATTCGATGGCCAGGGGGCCGGAAACGCCGTAATGGGTGAAGAGCAATTCGCCCTGCTCTGAATATATTATTTTACCACAGAACCGCGCTGTCAGGCAAATATTTTTCAGCGTCAGCCCCTGCAGGCGCCGGGGCCAGGATTCGGGCGTCTCCAGCCCCGTCAGCGACGGGCGGCAGGCGGTCACCGCATGGCCGAATCCGGCGGCCCAGCGGTACCCGTCCCCGGTGGAGCCGGTGGAGGGATAGGACAGGCCCCCTGTGCACACGATCACCTGGGAAGCGGGAAGGATTTCCCCCTGCGCCAGCTGAACGCCCGCCATGCGGCCGTTTTCCGTCAGAAGCCGCTGCGCCTCCGCGTGGAAGCGGATGCGCACCCCGGATAGGCGAAGGCCCTTTTCCAGGGCTTTCGTTACATCGCTGGCATGGTCGGACACGGGAAAGGCCCGGCGGCCCCGCTCCACCTTGGTTTCGCAGCCAAGGGTTCTCAGCAGGGCCAGGAACCCTTCCGGATCCAGGGTTTTCAGGGCGCTGTACAGGAAACGGGGGTTTTGGGGCACCTCCCGGAGAAAGGTTTCGGTATCGCACAGGTTGGTGCAGTTGCAGCGGCCTTTGCCGGTAATGTACACTTTTTTTCCGAGCTTTTCGTTTTTTTCCAGCAGCGTCACCGCCGCGCCTTCCCGGGCGGCAAACAGCGCCGCCAGCATCCCTGCCGCGCCGCCGCCGATGACGATGACCTGTGAAGCTGCTCCGCTTGACGTAGACACTGCGCGTATCCCGGACCTTTCCGTTTTCTCGATAAGATCGTTTCGTTTTTTTCTTCAGAGATCAAGAAGGCTGCGGGTCATTTTCGGAGATCCTGCATTTTCTGCGAAAACTCCCCGTTGTAATTCCCGAAGGGCCCCAGGAACGTGCAGGTCACGTGCCCGTCCGTCAAAAGCGCGCAATCGGACCCGGGTTCCGGCGGCTCCATGGGGATCCCGGAGGTATCGTTGGCCGCCAGCCAAAGATAGGTTTGCCCCAGGGGACTGATCCGTTTCTCATATCCGTCCACAAAATACGCCTGGCTCAGGGGACACAGCGTCAGGGGCTTCCACTGTTCCAAAGGAAGATCCGGCGCGTTGAGGTTGATGACGGTAAAGCGGGGCAGGGGCACGGAGGAAAAGCGCTCCGCCAAATCGATGGCAAGATCGGCCAGCTTCCGGCGCATGGCTTCATCTGCCCGGGGCCGGATGGAGACGGCCATGGCGGGAAGATACAGCATGGCGGCCTCCCGGGCGGCGGCTACGGTGCCGCTGTAATACACGGCGGATCCGGCGTTGTCGCCTTAGATCGGAAGAGCGTCGTGTAGGGAAAGAGTGTAGGATAGGGTG
>CAZQAM010000115.1:0-6181 GCA_964591355.1 uncultured Oscillospiraceae bacterium | reverse complement strand
GAAACAATAGCGGAGGGTATAACCGTAAGCCACTACGTTGTCGATGAATCAAAGCAATGCATTTTGGGATACTCACTATCCTTCTCTGGCAAGAATGAAGATGACAACATCAGCATTTCAGCACATGTTATGCCATTGCATGACCCGCATAACGACATCATCGGCGTTGCAGAGGATCAAACATCCCAAGCGATGGAAATTGAAGGCATGGAGAATGGCCTGGGGATTGATGCTGACGGAATTCATTACCTGTTCATGCGCAAACTCATGAGTGAATCGTTCAGTGCATTGATCTTTGGTTCTCAAGCGAATTGGATTGAAACCTATGGAGAATACCATATTAGATTATCTGCTGCCAATATTACGGCTTTTGATCTTGCAAAGGTTTTCACTAAATAATATAAAACGCAAAAAACTCCCACGAGGCGGTTCATAACCACGCGGGAGTTTCTCTTTCTCCCCTTACGCTGGTACAGGCATGAAACCCGGCAAGAAAAGTACTGTTCAGCGTTTTCTGAAGAGAAGAAATTCAAATCATTTACAAAGAGATCAAGGACGCATATCCGGAATACGATATTCATACTATTTCGCGTCTAAAACATTGAATCTTCGGGCGTCTTTTCCGCCCTGGCAGTGCTTCATTCCGGTCAACGTAGCGCTGCTACGCCTCCCTTCATTCAGCTTTGCCAGGACAAAAAATCCATCCCGAATCTTTCAATTTTTTAGACGAGAAATAGTATCAGATTGCTCCGGATGTGGACGTGTCGGACTGAAAGACAGCTTCCGGTCCGTCAAAATGAAAGGCGCGCTTACTCACCGCCTGCCGGATGGTGAAAGCGCGCCTTTCATTGTTTTACGTAATAATACTATTCTTCTTCAAAAACATCCATCAGATACTGGGCCAGTTCGCCGCGGGTCATCGCCGCGTCCCGGTTTTCATCCGTGGCAACAGCAGGCAGCTCCGCCCCCATGGCCACCTGGGCAAAGGTGCCCATGATCTGGTCGTTCAGTCCGTGGGTCAGGGCCGTATCCGCCGCGGCATCTCCGGGCACAATGCCGTACTCGCCCAGGAAGGCAATGGCTTCCTCCGCCGCGTTGGGGCCGCCGCCCACCAGCACATACAGCGCTGCGGCCACCTCGCCCACTGTGGCGGGCGCGTCCACGCCGAAACGATCGCTGCTCTCTGCCGCCATCAGGCTGTTTTCCATCACAAAGTGCACGGCTTCATAGGCGGCGTGGTCTTCCGGCACATCCTCCAAATCCACATTGGAAAGATCCTCCACATGGAAGGGATTGAGCACCGCATCGTAGAGCGCTGCGTTTTCAGTGATGGCGCCGATGCCGCCGGCGGTTCCGCGCACGCCGTTTTCCCACATTTTCCGGAAGGCTTCCGCCCCGGCTTTCACCTTTTCCGGGGTCATGCCTTTGACCTGGCGCATGATCTCCAGTTTGCGCCCGGCCGGCTCGCCGGAGAGGATGCGGCTGATTTCATTGACGGCGCCGGTCAGTTCGCCGGGCTGCTGGGCCAGACCGGAATATACGCTCATGATAAAGCCGTCCACGGCGCCCTGATCCAATTCCATCTTTTCGATTTCATCTCCCAGGGTGGCGTACACATCAAAGGTCTTCTGTACGTTGGGGTCCCGGTAGGTAATCAGGTACATGCCGCGGCCGGACCGGGTGCCGCACCAGGGGGTATACACGCCCAGCTGATCCCGCAGCACCGGAATGAGCAATTGATCGCTGACCACCTGGCAGACCACGGCCATTTCGCCCTCCTGATCGGTGCCCACCGCACTGAAGGGCGCGTACACGTGGTTGAACTGGATGTTGGCATCCGCCACCAGCGCTTCCCGGGCGGCGGGAATGGGCAGATCATACACCGCGGCGTCCCGCTTTTCATTGTCCATTTTCGCAAAGAAAGCGTCCGCCAGGGGCTTGTTGGCTTCGATGCCCTGGGCGTTGCCGGCGAACGCGGCAACGGCGCCCGCGCGGTTATGGAAGAAGGACTGCACCCGATGCAGGCTTTCCACCACCTGTTCAGGCGCCTGCTGCAGCTGCGCTTCCGCTTCCTCCAGGAACGCATAGTATTCCACAAAGTTCAGATAGCTGTAATACCGCTCCATCTCATCCGTGACGGCTTCTTCCCGGGCCAGCAGCGCATTGTAGGGGGCCTGGTTGATCTGGTTGCGCACGGAGGTCTTCTGGGCGCCGATCCGGTCGGCCAGCTTTTCCAGATCGGTGAACTGGGTGCGGAAGAGCACTTCCTCCACCAGGTCATAGCCGGTCTGCAAGTCCTCTTCCATGGCGTACCATTCCGCCACCATGTAGGGATGATACGCGCCGCCGAATCCGGAAACGGCCACGCCGAAGGTGCTGCCGTACAGATAGCGGGAAATCAGGGCATCCAATTCTTCCTTGGTGTGGGCGTCGGTATCCATTTGGCCCAGCAGCCGGGTATACAGCCGCATCCAGTGGATGTCCTCCTGCGGCAGCGTGGCCGCGTCGAAATACAGGCTGGGGAAGCACACGCCGTCCACTGCCGCTTCCACATCCAGCCGGCGCACGCCGTCGATGCCCGTCACGTCGGTGACCGGATAAGTCTTCACTTCTTCCGGCAGGGTGGCCGCATCCACCTTCTTGATCTGCCGAAGCAGCTCGGCAGCGTCCGCCTTGGCCGGGGCGGCGTTGGTGGCGGCGATAATGGCCTGCTTTTCCTCTTCGGTCATGCTTTCCTTGATGGCCGCCAGCTTGTCCTTGATCTCCTGATCATGGGCTTCCTTGCCGCCGGGGAGAGGATAGGTGGAAACCAAAGTGTACAGGGCGGGATCCAGCAGCCATTTTGCGATGGTATTCTGCAGCACGCCCTGCTCGCTTTCTTCCCGGATCTTGCCCAGGCCCTCCACATACTCCTGGTAGCAGAAGGGATTGCCGGTGACGGCGTACTGATAGGCCAGGCTGTAGAGCACCGATTCAATGGGATTGCTGTTTTCCAGGGACATCTTGGTGCTCAGATTGATGGAAGCCATGAAGCTGTCCACCAATTCGGGCGAAAAGCCCCCTTCGGCAATTTCCTTCAGGCTGTCCTGCACGATCTGCAGGAATTTCTCCGCGTCGGCGTCATTCATGCTTTCGCCCAGGATCAGCACCGCGTCGTCCGGCCCGGCCACTTCCCTGCCCACGCTGAAAGCGGCGGAGGGGAAGGCGTTCTGCAGCTTCTGCCGCAGAGGGCTGGATTTCTCATTCAGCAGCTGGCAGAGATGATCCATCGTCTCCTCTGCTGCCGCATCCTCCTTCATGCCGGGGCACAGGATGTAATAATAGATGGCCGTCTTGTTGGCCGGATCGGTGCCCGCGGCCATGGGATAGCCCACCCGGGCGATCACCGGCTCGGTGATGCGCTGATAATTCGTATCTTCATAATGGAAATCAGATTTTTCATAGGCGGAAAAGACCCCGTCCAGCAATTCAAGGAAAGCGCCGTAATCCTCGAAGCTGCCATACAGCAGCGCCAGGCAGTTGGAGGGATGATAGAATTTGCCGTGGTATTCCTTCAGGGAATCCCAGGTCATCTCCGGGATGCTGTCCGGCTCCCCGCCGTATTCATAGGAGAGCGCGGCGCCGGGGAAGGTGCGGCGGTTTGCGTTCAGAAGGGCCATCCCGTCCAGATCCAGCGCGCCGGTCATTTCGCTGTACACGGTGCCGTTATAGGTGAGCTCTGCCTCCTCATCGGCCATTTCATAGCGCCAGGCCTCGGTGCGGTAGATGCTTTCATCGGTCATGATCATGGGATGGAAGCAGAAATCCGTGTATACATCAGCCAGCGCCAGCAGCTGCTCTTCGGAAAGAGAACCTACGGGGAAGCTGGTCATGGCGTCGGTGGTATACGCGTTCATGTAGGTATTGTAGGTCTGGGAGATCATGTTCATGAACAGCGCCGCGGAAGGATATTTATCCGATCCGCTGAGCGTGGCGTGCTCAAACACATGGGGCAGGCCGGTATCGTCAACGGGGCGGGTCAGGAAGGTCAATTGAAACGCCCGGTTGGTATCCGCGTTGGCGGCGTAAAGCAGCCGGGCCCCGGTCTTTTCGTGCTCAAAGAGCACCAGCTGGCCGCCGATCAGGGGGAATTCGCGGATTTCCCTGGCTTCAAAGCCCCATACCACGTCGCCCACCCGGGGCAGCCCCGCCGCTGTTTCTATGGGCAGCGCCTCTGTCAGCGCGGAAACAGCGCTGATCACCATCATCAGCGCCAGCAGCAGAGAAACAATTTTCTTCATCCTGTCTACCTCCATTTGATTCTGATCCCGAACATTCACGAAAGCTTCAAAACCCTTGCAGGGACTGCATCCAATTATACCCGCTGAAACGTAAAAAAGCAACTCTTTCAGCGGCCGGTGTCTGAGGCCGCTCCCTCCGTTCCTCCCATCACACGCTCAGTTTTTTCTCCATGATCTGGGCGGTGGCGGCATACATGAGGGCGGAGAAGCCCAAGGCGATCGCCGATTGAAGAAGGAATCCGCTGTTGATGCTGCGGATGCCGGAAGCGGCGGTCTGCTGCACCCAGGTGATCAGGATGTCGATCGCCAGGAAGAGAACAAAGCTGAGGATACCGTTGAAGCGCTTGCCGTTGAGCAGCGCAGCGGAAATGACCACGGCCAGATAAGCGGTGGTGACGATGCAGATCCAGCTGGCCAGCAGCGCCAGGGTAAAGCAGGCCAGACCGGCGGCGTTGATGGGGATTTCCTGGTTCAGGGCATGGATCAGCCGTTCGATCTGCTCCCACAATTCCTGCAGGATGCCTTCCTTGGCAAACAGCAGCGTGATATCCAGAGCGCCCAGGGCAAAGAAGCAGGCGCCGGAAAGCAGGATGGACAGCCCGTTTTCGAGCACCTTG
This sequence comes from uncultured Oscillospiraceae bacterium, assembly GCA_964591355.1. Lineage (GTDB taxonomy): Bacteria > Bacillota > Clostridia > Christensenellales > Aristaeellaceae > RUG563. The sequence goes on along the minus strand of CAZQAM010000115.1, from coordinate 1,284 downwards.
GCGCCCAGGATCTTAAAGGATGAATTGGGCGTCATAAAGAGCATGTAGCTCTGTTTGGTGTTCATATCCCGGTGCAGGGTCAGTACGCTTTGCAATCCGATCACCATGACGCCGCCGATGGCCAGGCAGGTGAGAAGGAAAATGGAGATTCCCAGCAAATTGCTTTTTTCCAGATACAGCCCCAGCAGGAATGCGATTTCCGCCGCGGCGGTAACGCAAAGCAGGATCAGCTTGGTGGACAGGGTCTTTCTCAATTCATATTTCATCAGGTTTTTCATGCCTGCGTCTCCTCCTTGCGGCCGTAGATTTCCCGGTAGCGGTCGGCCATGGAAAGGCCCCGCTCCCCGCGCATTTCCTCGATATCCACGCATTCGATCAATTTGCCTTCCTTGATGAAGACCGCCTGATCGGCGATGGCCTCCATTTCCTCCACCAGATGGCTGGAAAGCAGCATCACCTTTTCCTCCGCGGCAGCGGCCAGGATGCATTGGCGGATTTCATCCCGGGCCAGCAGGTCAATGCCGTTGAAAGGCTCATCCAGCATGTAGACCCGGGCGTCCCGGGCCAGGGTGACAGCGATTTTCAGTTTCGCCATCATGCCGGAGGAGAGGGCCCGGGTCTTCATCTCTTCCTTCAGCTCCATTTTTTCCAGCAGCATCAAATAGCGGTCATAGGAAAAATCCGCAAAGAAATCCTGATAATATTTTCCCACATCCCGGACCGTCATCCAGGCGTAGAAATACGGCTCGGTGGACATATAGGCCACGGATTTCCTGCTTTCGATGCCCACGGGGCTGCCCTCAAAGAGCATTTCTCCCGCGGAGGGCTTGATCAGCCCCGCCGCCATCTTCATCCAGGTGGTTTTGCCGCTGCCGTTGGGGCCCAGCATGGCGTAGATGTGGCCCTTTTCCAGCCGCAGGGACACATGGTCTACGGCGGCGACAGAGCCGAACAGTTTGGTAATGGCTTTGCTTTCCAGCATGCTACATATCCTCCTTCAGGATCATTTGCCGGGCCTCCGATACGGAAATGCCCAGCTTTTCCATGTTTTCCAGAAACGTTTCCACCGCCTGGCGGGCCAGCTCTTCCCGCAGGGCCGCGATGCGTTTTTCATCGTTTGTTACATAGGTGCCAAGGCCCCTTTTCGTTTCGCACAGGCCTTCCTTCTCCAGCTCCTGGTAGACCCGGGCGGCAGTGTTGGGGTTGATGGTGTACTGCAGGGCCAGGTCCCTTCCGCCGGGCAGCTAGATCGGAAGAGCACACGTCTGAACTCCAGTCACCGCT
>CAZQAM010000114.1:0-6196 GCA_964591355.1 uncultured Oscillospiraceae bacterium | reverse complement strand
GCGTCGGGCTGCTCAAAATCATCCATTCCAAAACGGTGCGCCCCGACGCCGTGCCGGATATCAAAAGCGTGGCCCTTGGCTGGGTGGATTTTGTGGCGAAGTACCTGCCCGGGGATCAGGGCAAAAAGCTCCGCTCCCTGGTGGAAGCAGTGCCGGATGATCTGCACCTGGTCCACGGGGATTTTCACCTCAAGAACATCATGCAGCAGAACGGGGAAAGCCTGCTCATCGATATGGATACCCTGAGCCACGGCCATCCCATTTTCGAACTGGCCTGCATGTACAACCCCTATGTGGGCTACTGCGAAGCCGAGGGGGCTGACTTCAATGAATTCCTGGGGATCCCCTTCGAGACCTCCGCGGAGGTGTGGCGCAAGAGCCTGCGGCTGTATCTGGAGGGAAAAGACGAGGCCTTTGTGCGCACGGTGGAAGAAAAGGCCATGCTGATGGGCAGCGTCCGCATCCTGCACCACAACATCCGCAAGCTGGGAATGGAAAAAGGCCGCGCAGCCATTGAGCACACCCAGCGTCAAATTGCCGATCTTCTGCAGCGGTTGGATACGCTGGTTTTCTGACGTCCAATTCCCGCGGTTTTATTTTTCGGAGGCAAGCCCATGGATGACGCCCGCTCCAGCACCCGCATGATCTCCCGCCTGTTTTTCCGTCTGCTGCCCATCCAGATCCTTTTGGCCATGGCCAATATGGTGAACGGCATCGTATCCAGCCTGTTTGCCGCCAACAGCGTGGGCGCCCAGGCCATGAGCGCCATCGGGCTGTACGCGCCTGTCAACACGCTGATGGGCGCGGTCAACCTGATGATCGTGATCGGGGCTCAATTGCTGTGCGGAAAATTCATGGGCAAGCACCAGGTGGATCATACCCAGCGTATCTTCAGCCTGGATCTGGTGCTGACAGTGCTGTTCGCCCTGCTGATGACGGCACTCCATGCCATCGCGGTGCTTTTCGGCCTGACGTCGGTTTTTACTGATGATCCCGTCATCCGGGGCTACCTGGATCAGTATATCTGGGGCCAGGCCATCGGCATCCTGCCTCTGCTGCTGAGCCAGCAGCTGGCCGCCTTCCTGTCGCTGGAAAACAAAACGAAGCGGACCACTGCGGCCAGCGTCGTGTTCATTGCCGTGAACGTGCTGATGAATTTTCTGTTTGTGGCCACATGGAAAATGGAAGCCTTTGGCCTGGCGCTGGCGTCTTCTCTGGGCCTGTGGGTGTTTTTCGCCATGGAGGCGCAGTATTATTTTTCCGGCAAATCCCTGCTGAAATTCAGTATGAAGGACCTGCGGTGGCGGGAAGCGGGAGAAATCTTCAAAATCGGCTGCCCCGGAGCGCTCGGCAACGGCTATCAGGCCCTGCGCGGCGTGCTGGTCAACGGCATGATACTGTCCGGCGTCGGCGCGGTGGGCATCTCCGCTTTCACTGCGGCCAACACCCTGATGAACCTGTTCTGGACCATTCCGACGGGCATGATCGTGGTGTCCAGAATGCTGATCAGCGTCAGCGTGGGCGAGGAAGACCGGCAGACCTTGACAGACGTGATGAAAACGGCGCTGTTCCGGTGTGTCCCCCTGATGTGCGCCGTTTCCGCGCTGATCATCCTGTGCGCGGAGCCCCTCACCCGCCTGTATTACCGCGACCCCGCGGAGCCTGTCTACCAGATGACGGTATGGGGGTTCCGCCTGCTGCCAATCTGTATGCCCCTGAGCATCATCTGCATGCATTTTGTCTGCTACGGCCAGATATCCGGCAAGTCTTTCCTGGTGCAGCTGCTGTCGGTGCTGGACGGCGTCGTCTGTGTGGCGGGCTTCACCGCGCTGCTGATGCCGCGGCTGGGCATGAACAGCGTATATGCCGCCAACATCCTCAACGGGGTGGTGACCGCCCTGGTCATCGCGGCATACGCATGGATCCGGAACCGGCGCGCGCCGAAAAGCGTTGCGGACCTGATGGTCATCCCGGAAGATTTCGGCGTGCCCAAGGACGCGCGGATGGATCTGTCCGTGCAGAAAATGGAAGAGGTCGTATCCGTTTCCCGGCAGGTGGAAGCGTTTTGCCAGCAAAGGGGCATTGATCCCCGCCGCTCTTTCCTGGCCGGGCTCTGCCTGGAGGAAATGGCGGGCAACGTGGTTGCCCACGGCTTCACCAAAGACCGGAAAAAGCATACGGCGGATATCCGCGTGGCGCATAAGGGCAGCGAACTGATCCTGCGCATCAAGGACGACTGCATCCCCTTTGATCCCGGAGAACGGCGGGCCCTGGCGGACCCTGAGGACAAGGCCAGCAATATCGGGCTGCGCATGGTGTACAGCATCGCCAGAAAGGTGGATTACCAGAATATCCTGGGCATGAACGTGCTCACGATTTTTCTCTGACTTTCGCCTCGCGGAAAACAAAGCCGGGAGAGGAAAAACATTTGTTTCCCCGGAACCCGGCTAAAAATGCCGCGGCAGCGCGGCTGACAGCAGGAACTTCGCTCTTTGCAGAGAAAGAAAAAAATGGAGCTCCGCCTGACGGATGCTCCATTGGGCTCATGCCCAAATAAAGGAGGAAAAACCCATGATGAAACGTACGGTCTCCCTGTTGCTGCTTGTCGTATTGACGATGGCGCTGCTGCTCTCCAGCGCCATGGCGATTTCCACGATGTACGTGTACACCGAAAACGGAAAAAGCCTGAATGTGCGCAGCTCGCCTTCCACTGGCAATAACCTGATCGGCTCCCTGAAATACGGCCAGCAGGTTGGGGTGGAAAGGTTCCTGGATAACGGCTGGTGCGCCATTGTTTGGGGCAGCTACGGCACCGCTTATGTGCAGAGCCGCTACCTGCAGTGGTATGTTCCCGGCCCTAAGCCCACTGTGAAGCCCACCGCAAAGCCTACCGCCGCCCCGTCTACGGACAAAGCCAAGGTGCTGGACGCCATCAACGCTGAATTCAAAAGCGCGAAAAAAGTGAATACGCCCTTCACCGTCGTTGCCCGGCCCGCCCGCGCCTCCGGTTTTGTAAACCTGCGCTGGGCGCCCTCTGCCGAAACCGCCCGGATCACCACCTGCACCCAGGGCAAGGAGCTCACCGTGCTGGCGGAAACCAAAAAATGGTATCAGGTGCAGGATCCTGCCACCGGCATGATCGGCTTCATCAGCAAGAGCTATGTGACGCGGAAATAAACCACGGATCGGATAAGGAGGAACAACAACATGAAGAAAATCATTGCCGTCATGCTGTGCCTGGCCCTGCTGCTGGGCTGCGCCGCCGCGGTGGCGGAAGCCGCGGAAAAAGAACTGCTGGGCACCCTGGATGTCAACGGCGCTTTCGAACTGCGCTGCAGGCTGCCGGAAGACTACAAGACCCAGATCATCGCCATGGACAACACCCGGATCGAAGTGGACATCGCCTCGGAAGATCCTGCGAAGGCCCATCTCCGCCTGACCATTTCCTTTGACGAAATGTTCTACGACGTGGAGAGGATGAACGACCTGGACGAAGAAACCCTGAGTATGCTGGAAGCTACCTATCAGGAAGAAGACGAAGTGGAGATCACCTACCGGGAAACCTCCTATGGCACCAAGCTGATGCTGGTTCGGGAAACCAGGGAAGGAACGGATTTTGTGGATGTGTTCTCCATCTACAAGGGCTATGACGTGGAATTCCTTATGACCCCCGGCGAGGGCGCTGCGGAGTCCGTGCTCACTGAAGAGCAGATCCAGATGGCCGTTGATTTCCTCAGCGATCTGGATTTCGTCGCTGCAAACTGAATCCCTTCCACACGGCGGGAAGCGTTCCACGGCGTTTGAACGCTTCCGCCTTTTCTGAAACGATCGGCGATGGTCCGGCATGCCCCGGATCATCGCTTCTTGTACATGCCCCGCGCGCCGCAGCCGGGCCGGGATCCCTTTTCCTCTCCATCGGGCGGCGAGCCAAACGGATGCACAGGAGGTGCCCCATGAAAACGGCCATCGAAAACGGATATCTGGTTATCAGCCTGGAGGGCACCATCGATTCCGCAAACGCGGAGGAAGCCGAGCGTCAGATCGGGGCGCTGCTCCTGGAAAATCCCCATCTCCCCCTGGTGCTGGACGCTGAACATCTGCGCTTCATCTCCAGCGCGGGGCTGCGGATGGTGCTGAGGATTTCCAAGCAAGTGGAGACGCCGCCGATCGTGCGGAATGTATCCCTGGAAGTCTACGATATATTTGAGATGACCGGCTTTACGAGCTTTCTGGATGTGCGTCGGAAAATGCGCCGGATCGACACGGCGGGCTGCAAAGTGATCGGCCGCGGGGCCATGGGCACCGTATACCAGATCGACGCCGATACCATCGTCAAAGTATATGACGCGCCCGATTGCCTGCCCCTGATCCAGAATGAGCAGAAGCGATCCAAGCAGGCCTTTCTCTGGGGCATTCCCACGGCCATTTCCTACGATATCGTGCAGGCAGGGAACAAATACGGCTCCGTTTTCGAAATGCTGAAGGCCAAAAACTGCAATGAGATGATCATCGACGCGCCGGAAAAGGCTGATGAAATCATCCGCACCTATATTGATTTTCTCCAGAGCGTGCACAAAATCGTCCTGCAGCCCGGCTCCCTGCCGGACGCCCGGGATATTTACGCCGGGTATCTGGAGGAGATGGCCTCCTTTCTGCCCCGGGGTTGTCTTTCCCATTTCCGGCAAATGCTTTCGGCCATGCCGGAGGATCATCGGGTGGTGCATGGGGATATCCAGATGAAAAACGTCATGTTCTCCAACGGGGAGCCGCTTCTCATCGACATGGAAACCCTGTGCCTGGGGAATCCCGTGTTCGACTGGGCCGGGCTGTTTGTGACCTATCAGGCTTTCAACGAAGATGAGCCGGAGAATACCCGGGCGTTTCTGGGCATCAGCCCGGAAATGAGCGACCGGATTTATCATACTTCCCTGCGGTACATTCTGGATGGGCTCGGTGGGCAGGCCCGGCAGCAGGCGGAGGATAAAATCCGGGCGGTGGGCTATATCCGCTTTCTGTACCTGCTGATCGCCCGGAAAGTGGGAAAAGAGGCGCTGCGGGAAAAGCGCATCAGCCATGGGCTGGAGCATTTGACGGAGCTGATGAACCGCGTGGAGAGCCTGGCCCTGTAGCCCGGCCCTTCCCTTCTGAAACCCTGTATTCAAGCCGGCCCGCCGGGAAAAGGCGGGCCTTCCCCGAAAAGGAGTGCCTGATCATGATCCGAAAACTGGTGCGTCAGATGCTGACGGCGCAGATTTTTTCCGCGCTGACGGTCTCTCTCTGCCTTTTGATCGACAACATCATGATCGGCCGCTTTCTGAAAGTGCAGGCCCTGGCCGCCTATGGGCTGGCCAATCCGCTGCTGATGGCCCTGGGGGCCGTGGGCAGCATGCTGGGCGCCGGCGTCCAGGTGGTGTGCAGCCGTTCCCTGGGCCGCGGCTCCCAGGAGGAGACCAACACCGGCTATTCCTCCGCCCTGGCGCTGACGGCAGGGATTTCCCTTTCGTTCATGGCGCTGGTGCTGCTCCTCCGCTCTCCCCTGGCCGCCCTCCTTGGCGCCGGTAGATCCGGGAGATTATTCGAACGGACCCGGGATTATATGGCGGGCTTTGTCATCGGCGCGCCGGCTTCCATGGGCGCCCTGGTGCTGGTGCCCTTTCTGCAGATGGCGGGCCGGAGCGGGCTGCTGATCACCGCCGTGCTGAGCATGACCGCGGCGGACGTGCTGCTGGATCTTCTGAATGTGCTGGTATTGAAATGGGATATGTTCGGCATGGGCCTTGCCTCTTCTCTCAGCTACTATATCGCCCTGGCCATATCCTGCCGGTATTTTCTGTCCAAAAAATGCGTGTTCCGCTTTTCCAGGCGGCTCGTCACCCGGAAAAAAACCGCGGAGCTGTTCACCGGCGGCATTCCCGCCGTGTTCAGCATGGCTGCTGCGGTGATCCTGGTTTTTTTCCTGAACAGGCTCCTCAAAAATCTTGGCGGCAGCGGGGCGGTAGCCGCCTATTCGGTGATCAGCACCCTCGGCAACGCCGGCTGCTGCATCAATACCGGCATTGGCGGCGTATCGCTGACCCTGTGCGGGATTCTCTTTCACGAGGAAGACGCATCCGGCCTGCGGGAGCTGATGCGGCTGCTTTTCCGGAGATCGGAAAGAGCACACGTCTGAACTCCAGTCACGAGATTCCATCGCGTA
>CAZQAM010000113.1:0-6205 GCA_964591355.1 uncultured Oscillospiraceae bacterium | reverse complement strand
ATAATGAGCGGTGACTGGAGTTCAGACGTGTGCTCTTCCGATCTCAGGCGCTTTTGATTCTGCCGCCACAAAAGCAGCCCCAGGCCGATGAGCAGCGCGGCCCAGGCCGCCTGCAGGGCCAGGACCCCCGGCGCCTGGCTGACCGACCAGTCGCCGGTATAGAGGCGGATGGGGGCGTCCAGCATCTGGGCGTAGGGCAGCAGGGTGATGACCCGCTGCCAGCTGTCCGGGAACAGGGTCAAAGGCAGGATATTGCCGGATAAGACGGTCATCAGCAGGTTCAGCATGGCCTGGACGCCCTTGGGGTCCAGGGTGCGCATGGTGAGGCCCACGGTTATGTTTTCCATGGCGCACATGCAAAGGAGCCCCAGCACAATGCCGCACACCGCCAGCGCCAGCGCCGCAGGAGAGGCGGGGGCGGACAGGCCGTACCCGTCCGGCAGCAGGGCGGCGAAAACGAACATGGGCGCCGCCCGCATCAGGCTGCCCACCAGCTTCTGGGCCATGATGCGGACGTAATAAAAGCCGTACAGCTGCAAGGGGCGGCAGAGATCGTAGGCAATGTCACCGGTACGGATCTTTCCGGCCAGGTCGGCGTCGGAGGCCAGCAGCATGCGGAAAAAAGCCTGCTGCAGCCATACGTAGGACACCACGTTTTCAAGGGGCATGCTCTGCGGCTTGCCCGCGTACAGCGCCCGGTAGAGGGAAACCAGGATCAGCCCGAAAAAGACCTGGCACAGGATCCCGCCCAGCACCGCGCCCCGGTACTGGGTTTCCATCTGCCAGCGCATGCGAAAGGCGGAGAAATATGCTTTCATAGCGCCATCTCCCGGTACATGGCGGCGATCAGGCGGTCGATATTTTGAGGCTGGGCGGTCAATTCCCGGATGCTGCCGGCGCTTTGCAGAAGGGATAAAAGCTGCGCCGTAGGGATCTGCGAAGGCGCGTAGGTGATCCGCCAGTTTTCCCCTTCCCGCGCCGCTTCACAGTGCGCGGGCAGCGGCGGCAGGGAGGCATCGCCTTCATAGCGCAGGGTGATCACCCGGCGGGTATCGTAACGGGAGAGGAGATCGGGCAGCGCTCCGTCAAAGAGCTTGCTGCCGTGACCCAGCACCAGGACCCGGGGACACAGGGCGGCGATATCCTCCATGTCGTGGGTGGTGAGCAGAATGGTGGTGCCCTTCTCCTGGTTTTCCCGCCGGAGAAAATCCCGCAGAGCCAGCTTGCTCACCGCGTCCAGGCCGATGGTGGGCTCATCCAGGAAAAGCAGCTCCGGGCTGTGCAAAAGCGATCCGCACAATTCCGCCCGCATCCTTTGCCCCAGGCTCAGCAGCCTAAGGGGCGTGCGCATCAGATCTTCCAGGTTCAGTTGTTCGGTCAGTTCCTTCAGTCTTTTCTGATACTGATGGTCCGGCACGCGGTAAATGTCCCTGAGCAGCGCGTAGCTGTCTGCGATGGGCACGTCCCACCACAGTTGGCTTCTCTGCCCGAATACCACGCCGATGCGCTTTACGTGCTGCTTCCTTTCCAGCCAGGGCACCCGGCCGCCCACCCGGGCCGTGCCGCCGTCTGGGGTGAGGATGCCGGAGAGAATTTTCACCGTGGTGGATTTGCCCGCCCCGTTGGGGCCGATGCAGCCCACCAGCTCGCCTTCCTCAACGGAGAAGGAAACGCCGCGGAGCGCCTGCACCCGGGCCTTTTCCCGCAGGATATGGCCCTTTTCCCGCTTTTTGCGCACGGTAAAGGTTTTTGTCAGGTTTTCTACGGTGATATAGGGCATGCTTCCACCTCGGCTGGCAATCATTTGCAGAATTCATACAGGATAGCCATTGTATGCGATTTTTCCCTGCTTGTCAAGATTTTTCACAAATCATTCAGGGAATGATTGACAAGGAACCGGCTGTCGGGTGTATAATAAATTGTTTATGATGATTTTCAGGAGGGAAGCGCCATGCGGCCTTGATGACACTCCTCAAGTCAGGAAACAGATTTGATTTTTGAGGAGGAATTCCCATGAGCAATTTAGCCAGCGAAGTGGCCTGCCGGCGCACCTTCGCCATTATCAGCCATCCCGACGCGGGCAAGACCACGCTGACGGAAAAGCTGCTGCTCTACGGCGGCGCCATCCGGCAGGCCGGCAGCGTGAAGGCCCGCCGGGCCGAGCGCCACGCCACCAGCGACTGGATGGAGATCGAAAAGCAGCGCGGCATTTCGGTCACTTCCAGCGCCATGCAGTTTGAATTTGACGGCTACCACATCAACATCCTGGACACCCCGGGACACCAGGATTTTTCCGAGGACACCTACCGGGTGCTGGTGGCGGCGGACAGCGCCGTCATGCTCATCGACGCCGCCAAGGGCGTGGAGGAGCAGACGGTGAAGCTGTTCAAGGTCTGCCGCATGCGGGGCATCCCCATCTTTACCTTCGTCAATAAAATGGACCGGGCGGCCAAGGATCCCTTCGCGCTGATGGAGGAGATCGAGCAGGTGCTGGGCGTGCGCGCCTGCCCCATTAACTGGCCCATCGGCGTGGACGGGGATTTCCAGGGCGTATACCACCGGGATGAAAAGACGGTGGAATTGTACTTTGGCGGCGACCATGGCAAGACAAAAGCGGGGAAAACGGTGATCGGCATCGACGATCCCGCCTTGAAGGAAGCTCTGGACAGGCGTTACCGCAATCGCCTTTCCGAGGAGATCGAACTGCTGGACGAAGCCGGCGATCCCTTTGACCTGAATGCGGTACGGCGAGGGGAACTGACCCCCATGTTCTTTGGCAGCGCCGTCACCAACTTCGGCGTGGAGCCCTTCCTGTACCGGTTTCTGCGCTATACCGAGCGGCCGTTGCCCCGGGAGAGCGACCAGGGCATGATCCAGCCCGAGGATGAAGACTTTTCCGGGTTCATTTTCAAGATCCAGGCCAACATGAACCCCGCTCACCGGGATCGGCTGGCTTTCCTCCGGGTGGTCAGCGGCGTATTCCACAAGGGTATGACGGTGTGGCATTCCGGCACCGGGAAGGAAATGCAGGTCAAGCAGCCCCAGCAGTTCATGGCCGACGAGCGCGAGGGCATTGAAGACGCCTATCCCGGCGATATTATCGGCCTGTTTGATCCCGGCGTCTACCGCCTGGGGGATACGCTCTGCACCGGCAAAAGGATCAGGTTTGAAAAGATCCCCGTGTTTGCCCCGGAGCGCTTTGCCCGGGTCCGGCCCCTGGATTCCATGAAGCGCAAGCAGTTTGTAAAGGGCGTCAATCAGCTTTCCGAAGAGGGCGCCATCCAGACCTTCCGCCGCAATGAAACCGGCATGGAGGAATTCATTGTGGGGGTGGTGGGTGAACTGCAGTTCGATGTGCTCACCTACCGGCTCAAGAGCGAGTACGGGGTGGACTTGGTGATGGATCGGCTGCCCTACCGCTTCGTCCGCTGGATCACGGATTCTCCCGTGCCGGCTGACGCGCTGCAGCTCACCTCCACCACCGCCCGGGGCTTTGACGGCAGCGAGAACCCTGTGCTCTTCTTTGAAAACGACTGGAGCATCCGTCTGGCCCAGGAAAAGAATAAGGGCCTGGAGCTGGCGGAAATCGCGTCCCGGAAGATCGAAAAGTAATACGATTCTTCTAATACTATTTTTCTTCAAAATAATTGAATGTTGTTCACGGAGGAGATCCTTCGCTTCGCTCAGGATGACAGGCTGGGGCTCTGTCATTCTGAGCCAGCGGAGCGATTGCGAAGCGCCAGCGAAGAATCTCTTTGCATCTTTTTCATTCAATCTTTTAGATGCGATATAGTATAAAATCACAGCACCTTTGGGCGCCTTTTCCGCGTCGGCTTCGCCGGATCGAAGAATCCATGCCAAATCTTTTGCTGCTTTGGAACGCGGACAGCACAAGCCGTCCGGTCAATCAACAAAAAGCCGTGGGAAGAAGAAATTCTTTCCACGGCTTTTGCATAAGCGATATGAAAACATTATAATACCTGGACATCGACGAAAGGGCGGGGATGGCGGCTGATGGATCCAAGCTCTTTTTCCGGGAAAAAGAGGGTTTTTTCATTCTTCCCCGCAAATCACCTGATCCATCCGCACGTCCCGGGGTTCCATGGGAATCGCGCCGCACAGCAGCGCCCTGTGGCACAGGCAAAGGGTAGGGGTGTCTGAATGCTGCAAAAACCGGTCGTAATATCCGCCGCCGTGGCCCAGGCGGCTGCCGTCTCTGCCGGCGGCCATGCAGGGCACGATGATCAGATCCACCTGACGGGCGTTGGCCGTTTCTGTCCATTCCCGGGGCTCCGGGATGCCCATGAGCCCGGGCTGCAATGCTGCCGTGTCTTGGATGCGCACCGCCAGCATGCCGCGATCCGGCAGGCACTTGGGCACATACACTTTTTTTCCATGGGCCAGCGCATGACGCAGAATTTTCCAGGTGTCCGGCTCCTTGCCGATGCTGACGTACAGGAATACGGATCCCGCTTTCTGATACAGGGGCGACGACAGCACGGCATCGGTAATCGACCGGCTGGAGGCCGCCGCTTCCTCGGGCGTCATTTGGTCCATTCGGCTTCGAACGGACAAACGCAGCGCCTGTTTCGCCAGGGCTGCGTTTTTCTTTTGAGGGGAACAGGCGCACATCAGGAAAACCTCTTCTCCAGCTCTTCGTATTTTTCGTGGGTAATCAGCGCGTCGTGGGCGGTGCCGTCCAATTGGACGACGTAGGTCCACCGGCCGTAGGGCGTGATGTTTTTGATGCGCCGAAGGTTGATAATGTAGCTTTTATGGCAGCGGAAAAAGATTTCCGGATCCAGCCTTTCCTCGGTTTCCGACAGGGATTCACTGAGCACGTACCGCCCGCCGTCATCGGTATAGATCACGGTGGCGCGCTCCTCCCGCTGCACCAGAAGGATCCTTTGGATATCCACAAAGGTGACGCCTTCCCGATGCTTGAGCATCAGCCTTTCCCCGCTGCGCCGGGTCTCCATGGGGGAGGGAGCGGGCAGGGAGGCTTCCGGCACGCGGCGCAGCCGGTCGGAGATCCTCTGCAGGGTCTTTTCCAGGCGGTCCATTTTGAAGGGCTTCACCAGGTAATCGAAGGCGTACACCTGGAAAGCGTCGCTCATGTATTCCTCGTGGCCGGTGGCAAAGATCAGCACGCAGGCGGGATCCTGATCCTGAATCAGATGCGCGCATTCGATGCCGGTCTTGCCGGGCATATCCACATCCAGGAATACCACCTGCGGGTGCAGCTTATCGTAGAGTGCCATGGCTTCGTCGCCGGAAACGGCTTCTCCGGCCACGTAGAAATCTTCCGTCGCCTGAATTTTTTTGCGCAGGATCAGCCGCATGCCCGCGTCGTCATCGGCAATCAGCACGGCAATCAGGGCTTTTTCACTCATGCGCGTCGTCCTCCGATGCGGCGGGGCGCCCTGCGGCCCAGGATTTCGCTGAAGATCACGCCCTGCAAAAGCGCCTGGGCGCGTTCCTCCTGGTTTTCTTCCGTAAGGGGCAGGAAATCGCTGGGCTCCTCCGGAGACTGATCTAGCATGAACTCGTGACAGCAGTCGACGCCTTCGGTGCCGGTGCCCTCTTCCCCCATGACGGGCTCATGCATGTGGGCTTCCAGGGGCGCGGAAACGTGGGGCTGCGCCGGACGGACGGGGGACTTTGCTGCCGGCTTGGGAGCGGCTGCCGCTTGAGTGCGGGCAGGGGCGGCGGGCCTTGCGGGCGCCGCCTTTTTCTGCTGTTCCTTCGCCGCTTTGGACAGCCTGCTGATGAACGAGGCGATCAGCCACATGATCAGAACAGGAAATAGGGCTTGCATCTTCTCGCTCCTTTCGTGTCAGGAAGGGAAGGGGAGAGGCGGGACGGCCCCTCCCCGGGGAAGATTATTTCTTGCCGTCCAGGGGCTTGGCTGCATCGCTGGCAGGCGCGGCGGCCTTGGCGATGCCGGTGCGCATTTCGGTATCGGCAATGGTGTTCTGCATCTGATAGTAATCCATGACGCCCAGCTTGCCTTCGCGGAGCGCTTCGGCCATGGCCAGAGGCACCTTGGCTTCGGCTTCCACCACCTTGGCGCGCATTTCCTGCACGGCGGCTTTCATTTCCTGCTCGTGGGCGACGGCCATGGCGCGGCGCTCTTCCGCCTTGGCCTGGGCGATGCGGCGGTCAGCCTCGGCCTGATCCATCTGCAGCTGCGCGCCGATGTTGC
>CAZQAM010000112.1:3052-6220 GCA_964591355.1 uncultured Oscillospiraceae bacterium | reverse complement strand
GCATGGGGAGGATCACTTTCGGCCGGAGGGCCAGGCAGATATCCAGCGCCTGGGCGGCGTCGATGGTGAAAAAACCGCCCACGGGCAGCATCAGGATGTCGATTTTGCCAAGCGCTGTCAATTGCTCTTCCGTCAGGGGGCAGCCCTGATCCCCCAGGTGGGCCAGGGTCAGACCTTCCATTTCGATTTTCATGATCAGGTTTTTGCCCCGCTTGGCGCCGCCCTGATCGTCATGCACGGAGGGAATGGCGGTGACGGTCACCTCTGGCGCGATCTTCCATATGCCTTCGCTGTCCACGATGGCGGGGGCGCCCAGCGCCTTATCGATAAAATTGTGATCCCCGTGGCTGTGGGATACCGTGACGGCGTCGCAGCGGTACTGCCCCATGGGGTAGCCAACGCTGGCGTCAAAGGGATCGGTGAGCAGGCAAAAGCCGTCTGCTCCCTCCAGATAAAACTCCGAATGTCCATGGCAGGTGATCAGCATGGGCGGTCTCCTCCTTCCAGATCGGAAAGGGCACAGAGAATCAGTTTGCCGGCGGCGGAGGGCAGGGGCAAATGCTGCCGCAGGCACAGAGCGCAATAGCCGGCGATTTCATCGATGATATGGGCGTCCCCCCCGTCCAGCCGCTTCATCCATTGGCCCAGCAATTGGAGGGGCTGCTGATCAGGGGGCGATTCGGCTTTCAGCAGCCGCTGCGCCAGGGAACAGGCGTACAGGGTATCCTCCCGGGGCGTTACGGAAGGGCAGGGCAGACAGGAAAACAGCGCGCGGTATTTTTCATCGGCGGCTTCTATATGGCAAAGGCCCTCCGCCGCGTGCGGGAGAAAGCCTGCTTCTCTCAATGTCCGGGTGATCTGCTCCGCTCCCGGCAGACGCGGATAATCGCTGACGAACAGGAAAGAGGGGCTCAGGTCCCGCCGAAGAAATCCCCGGGGGATCAGCGCGCGGAGCTCCCGCCGCCAGGGATCCAGCGCGCTCATGAAGCTCCGCCCGAGGGGCAGAACTTGATGCGCAGCTCGTGCATGGCGGCGAACTGGCCCTGGAGATCCAATTGGTAGGTCAGGTTGACTTCGCCGGTCAATTGATCGTCCACCCGGTAGCGCACATGGGTAGGGTACACGCCCATGGCCAGCGCGCCGTACGGCGTCTGATAGCTGCCTTCGAAGCGGTGGCCCTGCTGAAATACCATGCTGGTGGAAAAGGGCCCCAGCCGCTGCATGGTAACGACGCCTTTATCCAGCGTCAGGGTCACATCGTGGGAATCATTGTCCGGCTGGGTTTCGGTATAATCGATGCGCCAGTTTCCACGGGCGCCGGAAAGCGTGCCGGTGGTCAGCAGGCGGACGGATTCCGGCTGATCGTCGTCATCCCGGGTCCAGCCCGTTACCGATACCAGCACCTGCTGCTTTTTCATACAGCCGCCTCCTTTTTTCTGCTTTCAGTATACCAAATAAACGGCGAATGCGCAAGGGAAAAGCGGCACGCGGAAAGCGCCCCGCTTCCTTTCGGAAACAGGGCGCAGGGAAACCCGAATCGGGAAAGGGCGGCGCTTATTTGCTGCTGCCGCTCATCTGGCGCTCCTGCTGCTCGATCATCCGCTTGACCATGTAGCCGCCAATGTAGCCGGCCTGGCGGGAAGGCAGATCGCCGTTGTAGCCCTGCTTGAGGTTGATGCCCAGCTCGCTGGCGATTTCAAACTTCATGTTGTCCAGCGCGGCGCGGGCTTCGGGCACGTTGGCGCGGTTGGAATTGCTGCTGGAGGAAGAGGAACTGTTGCTGGCATTGTACATGACGATTCACTCCTGTTTCATTTTGTTTTTTGATTTGGAATGCCGCTTCGATGCGCGGGGAAAGGACGGGGGAGGATGATTTTCACAGGAAAGGCTGCTCCACCCGGGCTGCGCCTTTCCTTGGACTCCCTGTTTCCCTGTTATTTCCCGGCCATCTGCTTTTCTGCCTGCTCAATCAGGCGCTTCACCATGTAGCCGCCCACATAGCCGTTTTCACGGCTGGTGAGATCGCCGTTGTAGCCCTGCTTGAAGTTGATGCCCAATTCCCGGGCGATTTCAAACTTCATGTTGTCCAGGGCGCCCCGGGCCTCGGGCACGTTGACCCGATTGCTGCTTTGGCTTCCGGACTGATTCATCGCATTTTCACCTCCATTTTTCAAGGTCACTGCTATTGTGACCGATGGGCGAAAAAATACGCTGGCATTTTGTGCAAAGCGACCAATCCATGAAAATAACGATTTTTTTCGGGAAAAAGGCTTGAAATTCCCGATGAAATCCTGTACAATAAACGCGTGTTTTCCTGAAATGTTCGGGTTTTCCCCAACAAGGAAAGGAGCGGGTACGCGATGCGGGCACTGCGCGAAGCCATTATCGCCCAGGGCGAAGGCCTGGGAGAGGATATTGTGAAGGTGGACATGTTCCTCAATCACCGCATCGATACGGCGCTCCTTTTTGATATGGGCGAGGAAATCGCCCGCCGCTTCCGGGAGGACCGGCCTGATCTGGTGCTGACGGTGGAAGCCAGCGGCATCGCGCTGGCCATCGCCGCGGCCCGGGCGCTGGGCAATCTGCCGGTGGTGTTCGCCAAAAAGAGCGCCACGGTGGTGCAGTCCCCCGACGTGGCCCAGGCCAAGGTGTATTCTTTTACCCATAAGAGGGAAAACGTGATCCGGGCTGATAAAAAATACCTGCCTGCCGGCAGCCGGGTGCTGATCGTGGATGATTTCCTGGCGGACGGCCAGGCCTGCCAGGGCATGATGGCCCTGTGTGCCCAGACGGGGTGCCAGGTGGTGGGCATCGGCATCGGCATCGAAAAAGGCTTCATGGCCGGGGGAAAGAACCTGCGGGCCATGGGCGTCAAGCTTTCGTCTTTGGCAGTTGTTACCGCGATTCAGGACGGCAAAATCCTGCTGGCGGACGACTGATCCAAATATATTTTCAAGGAATCTTGAAGGAGGAAACAAACATGAAGAAAGTCGTTGCGCTGCTGGTAGCTTTGATGCTGTGTCTGGGCGCTGTGACCGCGCTGGCCGAGAAGGCCGAAGTGAAAGTGGGCTTCATCTTCCTGCACGATGAAAACTCCACCTATGACCTGAACTTCATCAACGCCGCCAAGGAAGCCTGCGATAAGCTGGGCATCGCTTATGTGCTCAA
>CAZQAM010000112.1:0-3042 GCA_964591355.1 uncultured Oscillospiraceae bacterium | reverse complement strand
ATCTAACATCGACGAAAGCGAAGCCTGCTACGAAGCGGCGGCCGACCTGGCTGACGGCGGCTGCAACATCGTGTTCGCCGACAGCTTCGGCCATGAGCCCTACATGATCCAGGCTGCCAAGGAATATCCCAATGTGCAGTTCTGCCATGCCACCGGCACCATGGCCCACACCGAGGGCCTGGCCAACTTCCACAACGCGTTCGCTTCCATCTATCAGGGCCGTTACATGGGCGGCATCGCCGCTGGCCTCAAGCTGAACCAGCTGATCGAGGAAGGCAAGATCACCCCCGAACAGGCCAAGCTGGGCTACATCGGCGCTTATACCTACGCGGAAGTGATTTCCGGCTACACCTCCTTCTTCCTGGGCGCCCGGTCCGTGTGCCCCACCGCCACCATGGAAGTCACCTTCACCGGTTCCTGGTATGATCCCGCGCTGGAGCAGGAAGGCGCCATCAAGCTGATCAACAACAACTGCGTGGTGCTCTCCGAGCATGCCGACTCCATGGGCGCTCCCACCGAGTGCGAAAAGGCCGGCATCCCCTTCGTGTTCTACAACGGCGCTGTGCCCGATGCCTGCCCCAACACCTTCATCGTGGCTTCCCGGATCAACTGGGCGCCCTACTTTGAATACATCATCGGCGCTGTGCAGAATGGCGAAGCCATCGATGTGGACTGGACCGGCACCATCACCACCGAATCCGTGCTGCTCACCGAGCTGAATGAAGCCGCCGCTGCTCCCGGCACCGCCGAAGCCATCGCGGAAGCCAAGGAAAAGCTGGAAAAGGGCGAACTCCACGTGTTTGACACCGCCACCTTCACTGTGAACGGCGAAGCCCTCACCTCCTACCTGGCCGACGTGGATACCGATGCCGCTTACACCGCCGATACCGAAGCCATCGCGGACGGCTATTTCCATGAATCCGAATTCCGCTCCGCTCCTTACTTCGATATCCAGATCGACGGCATCACCCTGCTGGACACCAAGTTCTGATTTCGAAGCTTGAATGGAGGGCCCCGGTCTTGCGCGGCTGGGGCCCTTCCGCTTTCCTGCAGAGGAGAGGGCGGAAGATTGCCGCCCTGTCCTTTGCGGGGGAACGCCTGCCATTTTCTGAAGAGAGGATGAAACGCTTGAAGAACGCGGTCGCCGTGGAAATGCGGAATATTACCAAGCGGTTCGGGTCTGTCCAGGCCAATCAGGATGTATCCCTGGAAATCCGCCGGGGCGAGATCCTGGCGCTGCTGGGGGAGAACGGAAGCGGCAAAACCACCCTGATGAATATGCTCTCCGGCATTTATTTTCCCGATGCCGGGGAAATCCTGGTCAATGGGAAGCCCGTGGTGATTTCTTCGCCCCGGGACGCTTTCAATTTGGGCATCGGCATGATCCATCAGCATTTCAAACTGGTGGATGTGCTTTCCGCTGCGGAAAACATCGTGCTGGGCCTGGAAGGAAAGCTGGATCTGAAAGGCGCGGAAAAGAAAATCCTGGAGATCTGCAGCGCCTACGGCTTTGAGGTGGATCCGCATCAGAAAATCTACGATATGTCCGTCAGCCAGAAACAGACGGTGGAGATCGTCAAGGTGCTGTACCGGGGCGCGGATATCCTGATCCTGGATGAGCCCACCGCCGTGCTGACCCCCCAGGAAACGGACAAACTGTTTGCCGTGCTGCGCAACATGCGGGACGACGGCAAGGCCATCGTTATCATCACCCACAAAATGCACGAGGTGGAATCCCTGTCCGACCGGGTATCGGTGCTCCGGGGCGGGCGGTACATCGGCTCCATGATGACTAGGGAAACCAACGCCCAGGAAATGACCAGCATGATGGTGGGCCACCCGGTGACACTGAATATTGAAAGGCCCGAGCCGGACAATCCCCAAACGCGGCTGGAAATCAAAGACTTGACGGTGCGCAGCGAGGAGGGCCTGGTGAAGCTCGATCATGTGAGCTTCACCGTCAATTCCGGGGAAATCCTGGGCATCGCCGGCATTTCCGGCGCGGGCCAGAAGGAATTGCTGGAGGCCATCGCCGGGCTGCAGCCCCAGGCGACGGGGGACATCATTTTTCATAACCCGAAAAAAGACAGGCCGGTCACTTTCTTTCACAAGAGCATGAAGCGCGTCATGGAGCTGGGCGCGCAGGGCGCTTTCCATGACGGGAAAGGAAAGCCCGTCTCCTTTCATGGCATGCGCAGGGGCGCTGTGAAAAAATGGGTGGAATCGGGCGACGTGCTCTTCAATGAAGATGAGATCATGGATCTGAAGGACAAAACGCCCCTGGAGATCCGGGAATTGGGGGTGCGGCTTTCCTTCGTGCCGGAGGACCGGCTGGGCATGGGGCTGGTGGGCTCCATGGGCATCACAGATAATATGATGCTGCGCAGCTACCGCAAGGGCCCGGCGGGCTTCCTGAACAGGAAGAACCCCAAACATCTGGCGGAGCAGATCATCCAGGATCTGGAAATCTCCACCCCCGGCACCTCCACCCCCGTGAGGCGGCTGTCCGGCGGCAATGTGCAGAAGGTGCTGGTGGGCAGGGAAATCGCCTTCGCGCCCAAGGTGCTCATGGCGGCTTACCCCGTCCGGGGGCTGGACATCAATTCTTCCTATACGATCTATCACCTGCTGAACCGGCAGAAGCAAAACGGCGTAGCCGTGATTTATGTGGGCGAGGATCTGGATGTGCTGCTGGAATTGGCGGACCGGATCCTGGTGCTTTGCGGCGGGAAGGTCAGCGGCGTGGTGCCGGGCCGGGGCGCGGACAAACGGCAGATCGGCATGATGATGACCCGGGTGGGAGGCGACGCGCATGACTAATACGAAAGAAAAACGGGAACCCCTGATTCATATCACCAAGCGCGGCGCGCTGCCCTGGTACAGGGCCTGGCTGATCCGGGGCGGCGCGGTGGTGCTGGCGCTGATTTTCTGCGCGCTGATCACCGCGCTGGTGACGGGGGAAAACCCGCTGAAAATCTATATCGCGATTTTCCAGGCGTCCTTTGGCACCCATCGGCGCGCCTGGGTCCTCTTCCAGAATGT
>CAZQAM010000111.1:0-6251 GCA_964591355.1 uncultured Oscillospiraceae bacterium | reverse complement strand
AAATCACCCCATTCGTCAGGAGTATACCATACGCATCTGACAAACGGGGCGCATTTCAGCAGCCATGCTGTATTATTCCGCCATCACAGCTTCAATGTCCGCAATCGTCCTTGGGATGGCAGCGGAAAGGTTTTCGCAGCCATCCTCGGTAATCAGGCAGTTGTCTTCCAGCCGGAAACCGATGCCCCATTCCTCGTGATAAATCCCCACGTCAATGCAGAACACCATGCCGGGCGCAATGATTTCCGGGGTCGCCACCACGTCATGCACATCATAGCCGATATGATGCGCCCCGCCGTGCCACATGTATTTGCCGATTTCATCGACGGAGGAAATCACGCCGGCTTCTTTCATGCATTCCGCGTTGAAACGGCGGATCCCAGCATCCACATCCGCCATTTTCATACCGGGGCGGATTGTGGCAAACATATGATCGGAGGTCTTCAGCGCGCAGGAATACAGCGTCTTCTGCCGCTCGCTGAAGCGGCCGTTGCAGGGCCAGCCGCGGCTGACATCAGTGATATGATGATCCCACTGGGCGCCCACGTCATTGAGCACCATATCCCCGTCCAGGGCCTGGCCGGTATAGGCATAGTAGTGGATACAGAAATTGTTTTTCCCCGCAGAAATAATGGATGGAAAACCGGGGCCGTCAGGGCCGTACTGACCCAGAGCATGGTCAAATTCAGCCTTGTACTGGTATTCGTACATGCCCGCCTTCGACGCGCGCATCATAGCCAGAATGCCTGCCCGGGTGATTTCCTCCGCCTGCCTGAAAGCCCCGATTTCTTCCGCTGTTTTGATCAGCCGCAAAGACCGCAGGCATGCAGATGCGTTTTCAATGGTCAGGAAGGGGTATTCTCTTTGGGCCAGCGCCAGCATTTTGTGGGCGGGCCTGTCCCGATCCAAAGGATCAGCCCGGAGAAGATCCAGGTACAGATGGCACAACCGCCCCTGCCGGGAAGAATAATGCCCGCCTGCCAGCAGCGTATGCAGGTCTTTATACAGCAGATCGGTATTCAGGACGGTATCCACGCCGGACAGGGCGCGGGCTTCCTCCGGTTTTACCCGCCGGCCGGTCCACCGCTCGGCCATGGCGTCCGGCGGCAGGATGTACAGCCTTTCCTCCGTATCCCCCTGTTCGTTTTTTACAGCCATCAGCACAGCGTTTTTGCAGGTCAGCCCCGTCAAATACACAAAATTCCGCTCTGCAAAGAAAGGATAGTATTCATCGTTGGTTTTCCGTACTTCCTCGCCGGAAAACATGAGGAGCAGGGAAGCTGGTTTCATCATCTGATACAGTTTTTGTCTCTTTTCCGCATGGAATGAAGCGTTCAAGACAGGCCCTCCCATCGTTGTATTTTCCCATGCGGGCCGGCAGGAAACGAAAGCTCCAAAGGGAGTTTTTCCCTGCTCCGCCCGTTTTTACTTCACATGCATCCAGACAGTCATTTCCCCTTCGCCCCGGTTGTTCCACAGGAAATACGGCAGCAGGATGAATTGCGTCTCCCGGCGTTTTATTTCGCCGTAGGGCCGGTACAGCCGTGTGTCGCCGTCTTCCAGGGTGCGGGTGCCATGCACCTGAAGCAGCCGGATCCCGCCAAACATATCCGACTCCGTCACCTGCACATCCGCGGAAGGATCCAGCCGGAAATCCTGGAGCAGGGGTCCATTGTCCATTTCTTCCGCGCAGTAAACCAGGGGGCCGCGGACGACACAGGCTTTGCCGCAGTCTTCCGTTACCCGGGGATTCGCGGCCAGCACCTGAGGCGGCATATTGAACCGCACCTCCACCTGATCTCCGTCTTTCAGAGAAAGGACGGCATATCCGTTTTCCATCCGCGGCGCGGCTTCCAGGCCGTTGACCCGAACGGCAAATTCTTTGGCATAGCCGGGCACGCGGAGCGCCAGTTCAAAGGGCTGGCCGGAAGATACGCGGATATGGGCCTCTCCTTCCCATGGCATGAAAGACCTGCAGGATATGCGGATATCACCCATCTCCGTTTCATTGCCGATATACAAATGCTGATAGACGCGGCGCTCCCGGCGGGTGTACAGGTACTGGCCCAGGCCGGTCAGCGTCCGGATCACATTGGGCGGGCAGCACGCGCAGGGGAACCACTTCACACGGCTGGGCTCAACGGATTCATGATCCACCCGGAAATGGGCAACGTCCGGCTTGAGCATCAGGGGATTGACGTAGAAATAATGCTCCCCGTCCTGGGAAATGCCGCTGAGCACATTGTTGTACAGGGCGCGTTCCATGACATCGGCATACTCCGCCTTGGGTTCCAGCGTCAGCATCCGCAGGGACCACATGGCCAGGCCGATGGCAGCGCAGGTTTCGGTATAACAGGTATCATTGGGAAGGTCATAGTCGATGGTAAAACGTTCCCCGTTTCCCTGAGAGCCTACCCCGCCGGTGACATACATGCGCTTCTGCGTCACGTTCATCCACAGCTTCCTGAGCGTTTCCTTCAGGGCTTCATTTCCTGTGGCCGCCGCCACGTCGCTCATACCGGTGAACAGATACATCGCCCGGACGGCGTGGCCCTCCGCAGATTCCTGCTCCAGCACCGGCTTGTGCGCCTGATAGTAAGAAGCATCCAGCGCTTTGTCCTGCTTTGCCAGTTCGATAAATCGGGGATCGGAGAAAAACCCAGGTTTGCTGCCCCGGTTCAGGATGAAGAATTCCGCCAGATCCCGGTATTTTTCCTTTCCGGTCAGCCGATAGGCTTTCATGAGCGCCAATTCGATCTCTTCATGCCCCGGATACCCGTCAATTTTTCCTTCTTCCTTGCCGAAGGTGCTGCGGATCAGGTCCACCAGCCGATCCATGATGCGCATCAGGCTGTCATCCCCGGTCGCCTGCAGATAAGCCACAGCGGCTTCCAGCATATGCCCGGCACAGTACAATTCGTGGCCATGGGCCAGCTCCTGCCATTTTTTATCCGGCTTCTTGATGATATAATGCGTATCCAAATAGCCGTCGGGCTGCTGGGCTTTCCCAATGAGTTCGATGGTTTCCTTCAGATGCCTGCGCAGCTCGGGGTCATCTTTGTAAATCAGGGAATAGGAAGCGCCCTCGATCCATTTGGCCAGGTCGCTGTCCTGGAACTGATAGCCTTTGAATTCTCCCTCTGCCAGCCTGGCAGCGATGCGGAAATTCTCAATGGCATGGCTGGGAGCGGCGTCCGGCTCCCGGTCGTTGAGCACCCGCCACTGATAAGGAAGCACCCGGTCAATGGCCTGATGGATGCGGGCGCTCCAGAAAGAATCATGGACCCTGACCTGCCGGATGCCGATCATTTCGGATGTCATGTCTGTTCACTCCTTGATATGCCGTTTGATGGTGATGCTTTATTCCACCGGTATGGAAAAAGCAAAGTCTCCGTTTTCTGTCAGCACTGTTTCGCCGTTGTGGCGCGCTTCGGTTTCCGTGCCAAAGTTCCGAACCACAGCATACTGTATCCGGCAGGGCACAGCACTGCCGCAAAGATCCAGGGACACGGTGACTGTGCCCGTTTTCCGGTTTCTGACGACCTTTCCGATTCTTCCCAGGGAACAGAGAATGTGCACGCGCAGTTCGCCTTCGATGAAATGCATCCGCCGTTCCACGCCATCCGTCGGCGTGATGATGAGCTGGTCGCCGGTTTTTTCCATCCTCCCGCCCAAACATACTTCACCGAACAGCGGATCATCCATCCAGATTGCGGCCGCACCGCGCAGATAGCCGCAGAAGCCCAGATCGATTTCGCAGGAATAATACCATGCGCCGCCATGATGCGGCTGCTGCAGCCAGGTTTCCCCCAGATACAGCGGTTCAAAGCCGCCGGATGCCGCGCCGTCGTGTTCTTCCCCCGGAAAACGCCAGCCGAAATTCTGCTCTTTCGGGCCGGCATTCAGCAAGGCCCAGCTGCTCATCAGGGAGCCGTACCCCAGCCGCAGATAAGAAAAGGGATCCTGCGCGAAATACAATGCGTAATCCAGGATTGCCCACCCGCCCATTTGGGACATATAGGATAACGTGTAATGCTGATTATCGCCCCGGTAATCGCTGCCATACAGCCAGTAGGCCATCTCCATTCCGCCCCGGCAGGAAATATTGCAGCGGATCTGGTTTTCCATGAAGGCTTCCGCTTTCCGGGGGCTGACGTCTCCTTCTTTCCGGTCCGGGCCCGGGTTGGCCAGCTTTTTTGCCCGGATGGCCAGCGCATGGGTGGATTCAAACCCGGTGGTATCAAAGGGATATTCTGAGCCGAATACATCCGCGTTTTTTTCGGCAAAGCGGAAGGCTTTGCGGTTCCACAGCCTCTCCAGCCGCCGGAAATCCGCATCTTCTCCCCGCTCACGCAAAGCGGAAAGGATCTCTTCTGTCACCAGTTCATTATACAGCCCAGTGCCAAATGCGCTCCAGTCGTCCAATTCCAGCGGCACGGTATACATGGCGATCAGCGTCCGGGCCGCGCGGCGCAGATAGGTTTCCGCAGTTTGGGACAAAGGCATTTCAGGATGCTGGGATGCGATCCGGAACATCTGGTAATACATCAGAGCGATGTGGGGATAATCGTAAATACGCCAGATATGTTCCCTTCCCCGCACCCCGGGATCCTCACTTTCCCGCAGTTGTTTCCAATCCGGAATGCCGTAGATGGCATAGGGATAGGGCTCATCCTCCGTACACTGCAGCCCGCCCCATACGAACCTTTCCACATACCGGTCCAGCGCGGCCACTTCCTCCGCTACCGGGCGTTCCGCCAGCTTGGAGGAAAGGAAGGCCGGCTTGCTCAGGCCGGGATCGTCACAGGATACTTCGTAAATGCGCCAGCCTTTGATGCGGTCGTACTGATCCGGCCCCAGCATCAGGGCTGTTTCATTGTTCCATTCGGCCAGCAGCCCATCATACCACTTGCTTTCGTCCCGGTGCTGATGGCGGGCAATAAAGCGCGCCCGCTTATCGATCATGATGTCCGGCGGCTGGGTGATAAAGAATTCCAGATCGCACTGCTTTCCGTCCGCGCTGCGCAGCCAGACCGTGTTTTCACCGATCCTGGAAAACTTCAGCGCCGCTATCCTGCCCTCCGCGCAGGGCATTTCTCTCACAGCCCCGCAGCCTTCCGGCAATTCCAGCCTCCATTCCTTCCATCCGCCGCGCAGGGCCAAATAAACCGTTTCTCCCGCCGGACAGGTCATGCCGGGCAGCACCTGCACATCCATGAGTCCATGCCGCATTATTTGCGTCCGGAGATCTTCCGGGGTAAGAGCCCAAACGAAACAGAAATGATAGGATGCCGTTTCCCCGGGTTTCAGAACAGCGCGCGAAGCGGGCAGATGCGGTCTGGCACCCGCTTCCATGGCAGGCCGGCGTGCCGCCGTGGAATGGACGTACACCGCCGCGCTGCCTTTCGCCTGGCTGAATTGCTCCTGATACTCCAGCGCGGTGTTTTTCTGGGGCAGCACAGCCAGGATCGGTCCCAGCCCGTCGCAGCGCTGAAAAATGAGATGGCTGTTGTTCCCGGCAATCCAATGATGACCGATCACCCGGGACGCGGCGTCGCATCCCCAGGAAAAATCAGAATACGCCGGAAAGTAGATCGCCAGATCTTCTATGCAGGTTTCCTGCGCTCCGGTATTCTGTACCTGGATCTTCAAACATAGCGTTTCGCCAGCCAGGCGCCACGTTTCCGCGACGGTCAGATCCATGCCGTTCAGGGATTCCCGGCGCTCGATTTCCGACTCGTTTCTCAGGTCGATTTCCGCGGTCCCGGCGCTTCCATCCATCAGGCACCGTCTGCCGTCAGCCAGCGCAATCTGCAGCGCTCCCAGCATCGTGCCCGGGCGAAAATACACCGTATCCGTTTTGCCCTGGATCCGGGGACCCGGACGCAGGGAAGACAGGAAGCCTTTTTCAAACGTCAGAGCAAAAGCTCCGCTGCTCAGTATGATTTCCCCTTGCACGCAGACATCCATCCTTTTGAAAGGGGGAGAGCCCGAGGCAAGGCTCTCCCCCAAGATCATCAATCCTTTTTGCCCCGAAACCCGAATCTTACTTTTCCCAGTAGGTTCCGCTCAGTTTCTCCTGATTGGCGCTGAAAGCGGCTGCCTGCGCCTCGACCAGCTGATCCAGCCCCAGAGAATGCAGATCGCCCACCATCTGATCGTACAGCGCATCGCATTCTTCATCGGTAGCGGCCATGATGCAGCGGCACCAGTCAGTGAGCATGCGCTCCTTCACATCGGTGAGGATGGTG
>CAZQAM010000110.1:0-6252 GCA_964591355.1 uncultured Oscillospiraceae bacterium | reverse complement strand
GATCTACCGCTCCGGCGATGACGTATTGTTCCCCTGGTGGCATGAGATCCTTGATTTTTTGAAAGAAATGTAAAAGAAAATCCTATGTTTTGGAGGCTTTTTTTCCTGTGCCGGACGGGGGCTTAAAGGCCGCCGTCTTTTTTGCGCCGGCGCATCAGCGCCATGCATACAGCGAGGATCAGGGGGAACAGAAGGGCGATGAGAAAGCCGCCTTTCAGCGCCGCTTCGCTGGGGGAGGAGGCGGCGAGCGCCTGCCAGGCTGCGCCGGTTTGCAGCAGCCTGTCGCTGACGGCGCCCACCACGCTGGGGCCGGAGCAGCAGCCGATATCCCCGGCCAGGGCCAGCAGGGCGAACATGGCGGTGCCGCCCATGGGCAGTTTCCGGGCCGACAGGGAAAAGACCCCGGGCCACATGATCCCAACCGAGAACCCGCACACCGCACAGCCAAGGAGGGACAGCAGCGGCCAGGGCGAAAAGACGGTGACCAGATAACAAAGGACGCACAGGACGGAGCAGAAAAGCAGCGCCCGCTCAACGCGGATGCTGCGCCTGCTGAAAATCAGCCTGTTCAGGCCCATCAGCAGGGCGAAGGCGCAGGGGCCCAGCAGGTTGCCCACTGTTTTGGAAACCTGCAGCCCCTTTTCCGCAAAGAAGGAAGCCCACTGGCTCATGGCCTGCTCCGATGCGCCGGAGCAGATCATCAAAAGGAACATCAGCCAGAAAAGAGGCAGGCGGAACAGCTGCTTGGGGGCCATGGTGCGGCCCTGTTCGTCCGGGGAGCACAGGGGGGTTTTGAGGAACAGGAAGGTATTGAGAAACGGTACAATGGCCCACAATACCGGCAGCAGCCGCCAGGAGGCCGTGCCAAAGAGGAGGAAATATCCCGTGGTCAGAAGCACCACGCCCACATGGCCCCAGCAGTAGAAAGAGTGGAGCAGGCTCATTTCCTGCTCCTTCCGGTCTCCGGGAAGGGCCTCGATGAGAGGGCTCACCAGCACCTCCAGCAGCCCGCCGCCTACGGCGCAGAGCACCGTGGCGATGAGAAGCCCGGTGTAAGGCATCATCAGCCCGGGCAGCACCGCCAATCCCACCAGCCCCACTGCCGAGAGCACCTGGGCTGCCACCATGGACACCCGGTAGCCAAGAAAATCAATGAAATAGGCCGAGAGCAGATCTACCCCCATCTGGATGGCGAAATTCAGCGTGATCAGCAGGCTGATCTGGGTGAGGGAGACGGAAAACTCCTGCTGGTAGGTGAGAAACAGCAAAGGCTGCAGGTTGTTGACGATGGCCTGGACGATGTAACTGACGTAGCAGCCGATTTTCGTGTGCCGGTAGGTAAGCAAAGCAAGCACTCCTCTGTGTTCAATGCATCATGTACATGCCAAAGCCGGTGAACAGGAACACCGCGATGAGAATAAAGTATTCCAGTCCATGGATCCTGTTCTTTTCCGGGGTCAGCAGAAGATAAAAGAAAGCGTAGGGCATCAGGTCCACCGCGTAGCGGGCCCCCAGCTGGTAGCCGCCGAAGGTGCGGTGCAAAAGCAAGAGGAACGCATGGAAAAGGCAGGACGCCAGCACGGCGGCTTTTTCCCGCCGGAAGCGTTTTTTGCAAAGATCCACGATGGCCCAGGCCAGCATCAGCGTCAGCGCCGGGCAGGCCAGCAGCATGGAATAGCCGAAGGTTTTTACCCGGATCCCGTTTTCTCCCCGCTCCAGGGGCAGGCCCCAGAGGAAGGTTTTCAGGTTGTTGGCTATGTGCGCCAGGGAAAACTGCACGCCCCCCTGGGTGGAAAACTCCGGCAGGTAATTGTGGCCGAATTCGAAGGGATTATCAAAGCGGACGGCGTTGTATGCTCCCAGCAAAAAGGCCGCCAGCAGCCCCAGGGCGACCCCGGGCAGCAGGGGCCGCAGGGTTTCCTTCCAGGAAACGCCGGCTTTGCGGTGCAGGGACCACCAGGTATAAAACAGCGGCACAAAATACAGCGCGTCAAAAGGCCGGCAGCCCACCGCCAGGGCGTAGCACAGCAGCGCGGGGGTGGGCTTGTCTTCCGCCATCAGGCACAGGGAAGCGATGATCAGAAAAAAGGCCAGCACCTGGGCGTGATACCACACGGCCCCGTCCAGGGTCAATGGCAAAAGGGAGGAAGCAAAGCAGAAGAGGAACGCGAAGGCCCCGGCGTGGATCTTCCTGTATCCCGCTCTTTTCAGGGCCCGGTTGACCAGCAGGCAGGAGAAAAGGGCGTACACCTTCATCAGCAGGCTGTCCGGCGTATCCATGCCAAAGAGGAAGGTCAGGGGCCAAAGCACCAGGGAGGGCACCGGGGGGAAGGAAACGTAGTATTCCCCGCCGAACACCGCCAGCTCCAGGTAAGGCACGTTTTCAGGCAGGTGCAAAAGGCCCTCTCGCCAGGCCATGGCCTGCCGGGTATAGGAATTATACAGGCTGGGGCCCAAAAAGCTGCCGCCCAGCAGGGCGTGCAGAAGCATCCACATGCCCGCTGCGGCGATGACCAGGACCAGCGGGGAAAAATCCCGCCTCTTCAAAGGTTTCATGCGTCTCCTTCCACTTCGGCCTGGAGAGCGGCGGGGGAGAGGATGCGGGCCTCCTGGCTGTTGAGCAGGGGCAGCTGCCTTTCCACCCGCCTGTATTTGCCGTTCTTTTTCATTTCCCAGGCTTTCAGGTTGTCGCTGAGCTCATCCCGGAGCGAGGCGATGATCCTATCCTGCAGAGCGGGATCCTCGATGGGGAACATCAATTCCACCCGCTTGTCCAGGTTCCGGGGCATCCAGTCGGCGGAGGACAGGTAGACCTCTCTTTCCCCGCCGTTTTCAAAGACCAGGGCCCGGGTGTGCTCCAGCATCCTGCCCACGATGGAGCGAACGCGCAGGTTGGGCCGCCCGCCGGTTTTCAGGCAGCAGATCCCCCGGACGATGAGATCGATTTCCACCCCGGCATCGGCGGCTTTGTACAATTGGCGGATGATTTCGGGATCCACCAGGGCGTTGATCTTGGCGGTGATGCGGGCGGGCAGCCCGGCCTGGGCGTGGCGCCTTTCCCGCTTGATCAGGGATGTCAAAGCGTCCCGAAGATACAAAGGGGCGGAGACCAGTTTTTCCATGGGGGCTGATTCGGTGTTGCCGGTGATGGTGTTGAAGAAGGCCCCGGCGTCCCGGCCGATGGTTTCGTCGCAGGTGAAAAGCCCCATATCGGTGTACAGCCGGGCGGTAACGTCGTTGTAATTCCCGGTGGCCAGATGCACGTAGCGGCGAAGCCCCGATTCCTCTTTGCGGACGACCAGGGTGATCTTGCTGTGGGTCTTCAGCTTGGGCACGCCGTAAAACACGTGGCACCCCGCCTTTTCCAGGGCCAGGCACCAGTTGATGTTGTTGTCTTCGTCAAAGCGGGCGCGCACCTCGATGAGCACCGTCACTTCCTTGCCGCTCTGGGCGGCCCTTCCCAGGGCGGCCACGATGGGGCTCTTGCCGCTGACACGGTAGAGGGTCTGCTTGATGGCCAGCACCCGGGGGTCCTCCGCCGCTTCCCGGATGAAGCGGACCACGGGATCGAAGCTGTCGTAGGGATGATTCAACAGGATATCGCCCTGGCGGATGGCCCGGAAAATGGAGCCCTCGGCCCGGAGCCTCTTTTCGATCCGGGGCTCAAAGGGCTTGAAGCGCAGGACGTCAAAGCCGTCCAGATCGCACAATTGCTTCATGAAAAAATCCAGGTTCAGCGGCCCGGGTACGGCAAACACGCCCTCCTCCGCCACATCCAGGTATTTCCGCAGCCAGGCAATGAGCCGGGGATCGCCGCCCACGGGGATTTCCAGCCGGAGCACCCGGCCCCATTTGCGCTTTTTCAGGTTTTTACGCATTTCGACGATCAGGGCGTCGGCGTCCGAATCGTTGTAGATAAAATCGGTGTTGCGGGTGATGCGGAAGGGCATGACGGCCAGAGGCATTGCCTGGTCAAACAGCCGCTGGGCAAAGAGGCTCACCACGTCCTCCAGCAAAATGCCCCGGGCTTTGCCGGGCCCCATGGGCAGCATGGTGACCCGGGGCAGGGAGGAAGGCAGGGGAATCAGCGCCATGCGGGGCGCTCCGGAACGGGGGCGGGGCGGAAGCAGCAGCGCCAGATGCAGATGCTTGGCGGTGAGCAGGGGGAATGGCCGCTTCTCGTCGATGGCCCGGGGGGTCAGATGCGGCTGGAGGTGGCCGTCAAAATAATGGGACAGCCACTGCCTTTGCTCTCCGCTCAGATCCTCCGGCTTCATGAGCCGGATGCCCGCCTGGCGAAGCGCGGGCAGGTATTCCCCGCTCAGCAGCTCGTACTGCCTTTTCACCAGGGACCGTACCGCCGGGAAAATAGCGTCCAGCTGCTGCCGGGGGGTCATGCCGGAGGGATCGGTCTTTTTGCTGCCTGTGCCCAGATCCCGGTACAGGGAGCCGATGCGCACCTGGAAAAACTCATCCAGGTTGGTGGAGCAGATGGAGATGAATTTGCCCCGCTCCAAAAGGGGATTGTCCAGGTTGGCGGCCTCCTCCAGCACCCGGCGGTTGAATTGCAGCCAGCTCAGCTCCCGGTTGTAAACATCGTACGTCTTTGCCATGAATGCGCTCCGTCCTTTGGGAAGAATCAATCGGTCATGCGGGTGGTCAGGGTGATCTGGCTGATTTGAGGGGTGTTGAAGAGGCGGAAGGCCGGAAGGCCCACAGCGTTTGATGCGCCAAGGCCCGGGCTGATATACTGGGGGATGCCCTGGTAGCTGCTCAGGCCCACCACGCCCATATCCCCCGGGAACCAGCCGCTGCCTTTTCCGGCGCTTTGCGGCACCTTCACGGCGCCGATGAAGGGCAATCGCCACTGGCCTCCGTTGTAGTGGCCGCTGAGCACCAGGGATACGGAGGAAACATAGGCGTCGTTGCCGCTGTCGGTCCATTCCCGGAGGGTGGTCAGCGCGTCCAGGGACAGAGGATGGTGGGTCACGGCGATGTGGACGTCGCCGGCCTTGGTGATGCGCCGGGCGGCCCGGATACGGGACAAAAGATCCCCCTGATACCGGACGGCCCGGAGCAGGGCGTCCCTTTCCGGGGAAGGGGGCTCTTTGGACAGCTCCGCTTCCCGGGTGGCCACCGTGGCTTCGCTGTTGTCCACATCCAGGGTGTAGAGCCTTTCCGGCCAGAGCCAGAGGGCGTTTTTGCCGAATTCAATGCGCTGCGGCGCGTCCAGGAAGATGGCGCCGTGCTCCTCCGCGCGCAGGATATAGGGGGCCTTCGCGCTGCCGCCCTCTCCGGGAGAGGTGACGATGGATGCCGGGTCCTCGTCCCCGGGCAGGAAATAAACGGGCTTTTTGATCAGATCCAGCAGCGCCAGAAAGGCGCTGTCGTCCCCGTCCTTTCCCGTTACGTCGCCGGAAATCACAACGATATCGTACCGGGCCTCCGCCATGGCCAATTGCAGCCGCTCCTGATGCGCGCCGAAAAACTGGCCGTGCAGGTCGCTGATATGCAGGATGCGGAAATTGTTCATCTGGCTGGTCAGGGCCGGCACGGTGACGGACTGGGTGACCAGAAGCACCCGGCTGTTGTTGATGTGGTTCAGGATGAGGATCATGCTGAGAAAAATCACCATCACCAGCAGCAGGAACACCAGCGTGGTATGCTTTTTCGGTTCGGGGGCAAAGAGAGGATCACGGTATCGCTTCATGCTGTCTCCTTTCGGGTGCGCCCAGGGGCGCTTCTCCATTATATATGAAAAAAACTGATTCCGCAATGCGGAAAAACGCGGCCCCGAAGGAATTTACGGGCGCTGCTGCCTCTTTCCGTTCCCAACGGCGAAAAAGGCGGCGCATGCAGGAATTTGGCGTTTTATGCCGAACGGTTTTTGAGAGAATCGACAGCATTCCGCAAAGGCTGTCATGGCATTTTCGCGGGAACAATGATACCATACAGGCGGGAGACCGCCGGGAAGGAACCCTCCATGGCCAAGAAAAAAACCAGCTTCCAATGCAGCGCCTGCGGCTACGAGACGCCCCGCTGGATGGGCAAATGCCCGGAGTGCGGCGCGTGGAACACGCTGGAGGAAACTTTGCCGCCTCCCCAGGAGCCCCAGGCGAAGGCCAACAAGCGCCCGGCCGGCACCGGAGGCTAGGCTGCGTTTTTGATGGATTTCGAATCGGGCCTCCAGGTGTATCTCCCCTCTGGCCTGCCGGATTTCCCGTTCTGCGTTTGAGATGCCGTGGGAGCGGA
>CAZQAM010000109.1:0-6257 GCA_964591355.1 uncultured Oscillospiraceae bacterium | reverse complement strand
ATAATGAGCGGTGACTGGAGTTCAGACGTGTGCTCTTCCGATCTCCGCCCCGCCGGCCGCTGGCCCGCCGAGTTCTTTTCCTATGCCGGCGGCGTCCCCGCCATCATGGAGGAAATCAGGCCCGCCCTGCATCTGGACGCGCTGACGGTCACAGGCAAAACCCTGGGGGAAAACCTGGAGGAACTGAAGCGGAACGGCTACTACGCGCAAAGCGAAGCATGGCTGCAGAAGGCCAACGCCAAATACGGCCTGCATCTGACAAAGCAGGATATCATCCGGCCTTACGACCAGGCCCTGGGCACCGACGGCAGCATCGCGGTGCTGAAAGGGAACCTGGCGCCGGAAGGCGCGGTGATCAAGCATACCGCCTGCCCCAAGGAAATGTTCCAGGTGGTGCTGCGGGCCCGTCCCTTTGACAGCGAAGAAGAGTGCCTGGACGCCGTGCTGCATCACCGGGTGCGCAAGGGCGACGCCGTGTTCATCCGCTATGAAGGGCCCAAGGGCAGCGGCATGCCGGAAATGTTTTACACCTCCGAAGCCATTTCCACCGACCGGGAGCTGGGCCGCGCCATCGCCCTCATTACCGACGGCCGCTTTTCCGGCGCTTCCACCGGCCCCGTCATTGGCCACTGCAGCCCGGAAGCCCAGGCCGGCGGCCCCATCGCGCTGGTGGAGGAGGGGGATCTGATCCGAATCGATGTGCCCAACCGGGTGCTGGCCATCGTGGGCATCGCAGGCATAGAAAAAACGCCGGAGGAGATCGACGCGGTTCTCGCGCGGCGGCGGGCAGCCTGGAAGCCCAAGCCCCGCAAATATCTCTCCGGCGCATTGCGGCTGTTCAGCGAGCATGCCGCAGCCCCCATGAAAGGCGCTTACCTGGCGTACGACGACGCCTGAAAAAGAGAAAACGTGTACCTTCCTGGAGCCCAGGAAAGTACACGTCTTTTTTTCGTTCCTCAGCGATAGATGATCTCCTGCCGCCTGGGGCCGTTGGAGAGCATGGTCAGGGGGCAGTCGATTTCCTTTTCGATGAATTCCACGTACCTGCGGCAGTTTTCGGGCAGATCCTCATAGCGGGTAATGCCCCGGATATCCTGCTTCCAGCCGGGCAGGGCGACGTAAACGGGCCGGGCCTTTTCCACCAGCTGGGTGACGGGGAAATTCCTGATTTCCCTGCCGTCGATCTCATAGGCCACACACACCTTGATTTCGTCCAGATAGCCCAGCACGTCCAGGTTGGTCATCACGCAGTCGGTGGCACCCTGCATCATGCAGCCGTAGCGGGTGGCCACGGCGTCGAACCAGCCGACCCGACGGGGCCTTCCGGTCTTGGCGCCGTACTCGCCGGCGTCGCCGCCCCGCTTGCGCAGTTCTTCCGCTTCCTCGCCGAAAAGCTCCGTGGTGAAGGGGCCCGCCCCCACGCAGGAGGAATAGGCCTTCGTCACCGCGATCACCTGCTCAAAAGCCGTGGGCGGCAGCCCCGCGCCCACCATGCCGAAGCCTGCCAGGGGCGAGGAGGAGGTGGTGAAGGGAAAAATGCCGTGGTCCGGATCCCGCAGGGTGCCCAGCTGGCCCTCCAGCAGGATCTTTTTGCCCTCCTTCACCGCCTGATGCAGATACTGCGCCACGTCGCCCACCATGCCCTCGATCCGCTTGGCCAGGGCGTAATATTTTTCCGTCAGGGCGCCCACATCCAGCAGGGGCTTATGGTACAAATTCTCCAGCATGGCGTTTTTCAGTTTCGCCGCGTTTTCCAGCCGGGCGCGCAGGATGTCCTTATCCAGCATCTGGCACAGCTGCACGCCAATTTTCATGTATTTATCGCCGTAAAACGGCGCGATGCCCGATTTGGTGGAGCCGAAGGACGCCTTGCCCAGCCTCTCTTCCTCATAGCAGTCGAAGGCCACGTGGTATTCCATCAATACCTGCACCCGGTCAGAAATCAGCAGCTTGGGCTTGGGCACGCCCCTTTCTTCCAGCACCTGCAGTTCATTCAGCAGCGCTTCGATATCCAGCGCCACGCCGGGGCCGATCACGTTCACCACATGCTGATGGCAGACGCCGCTGGGCAGAAGATGCAGGGCAAATTTCCCGTATTCGTTGATGATGGTGTGACCGGCGTTGGCCCCGCCCTGAAAACGGATCACGATGTCGCTTTCCTGGGCCAGCATATCGGTGATTTTTCCTTTGCCTTCGTCGCCCCAGTTGGCGCCCACGATCGCGCGTACCATAGTGATATCCTCCTGTTTGAGAATTTTTCCGGGGGAGGCGCCTTTGCGTCAGAAGCGGTTCCCCGGGACCCTTCCGAAAACCGCGTCGGGGAAGGGAAAAAGCGCGCATCCTGAACTGTGCGGATGATTCGTCTGAGAAGCATTCCGGTTCCGGAAAGCCTGGTTACAGCACTTGTTCGATCCTTTTCACCGCTTCCCGGGTCTTTTCCAGGGTATTGAAGGCGGTGAGGCGGAAATATCCTTCGCCGCAGGGGCCGAAGCCCTCGCCGGGGGTGCCCACCACGTGGGCCTTTTTCAGCAGCAGATCAAAGAACTCCCAGCTCTTCATATCCCCCGGGGTTTTCATCCAGATATAGGGGGAATGGACGCCGCCGAACACCCGGATGCCGGCCTTTTCGAGGCCCTCCCGGATGACGCGGGCGTTTTCCCGGTAATACTCGATGGTGTCCATGATCTGTTTCTGGCCGTCTTCCGTATAGATGGCCGCGGCGGCCCGCTGCACGGGATAGGAAACGCCGTTGAATTTCGTGGCCTGGCGGCGGCCCCACATTTTGTTCAGGCTGGCCCCGCCGAAACTCAGCTCCCGGGGCACCACGGTATAGGCGCAGCGGGTGCCGGTGAAGCCGGCGG
Organism: uncultured Oscillospiraceae bacterium; assembly: GCA_964591355.1. GTDB lineage: Bacteria > Bacillota > Clostridia > Christensenellales > Aristaeellaceae > RUG563. The sequence goes on along the minus strand of CAZQAM010000109.1, from coordinate 3,396 downwards.
TCTTGGAAAAGGAGCAGCACTCGATGGCGCACTGCCGGGCGCCGGGAACCTCATAAATGCTGCGGGGGATCTCCTCATCAGCGATAAAGGCCTTGTACGCGGCGTCGTAAATGATGAGCGCCTGATTTTCCAGCGCGTAATCCACGAAAGCTTTCAATTGCGCTTTGGTCAGCACCGTGCCGGTGGGGTTGTTGGGATAGCAAAGATAGATGACATCGGCCTTTTCCTCAGGCAGGGGCGGCACGAAGCCGTTTTCCGCGTTGGTGGGCAGATAAATCAGCTTTTCCCATTTCCCGTCCCGGTACGCCCCCAGGCGGCCCGCCATGGCGTTGGAATCCACATAAACGGGATACACCGGGTCGGTGACAGCGATGCGGGCGTCAGCGGCGAAAAGCTCCTGCAGATTGCCCACGTCGGATTTGGCGCCGTCGGAGATGAACACCTCGTCCCGGCCGATCTCAACGCCCCGGGCGGTATAATCCCCGGCGATGATGGCGTCGATGAGGAAGTCATAGCCGAAATCGGGGCCATAGCCGTGAAAACCCTCAATGGTGCCCATTTCTTCGGCGGCCCGCCGCAGGGCGTCCACCGCGGCGCGGCACAGGGGCCTTGTCACATCCCCGATGCCCAGGCGCAGGATATCCGCTTCCGGGTTTTCCGCCTGATATTGCTTCACCCGCCGCGCCACTTCGGCAAACAGGTATCCCGCGGGCATGGCAGCCAGATGGGTATTGATGTTCATAGAAACCTCCGTATCTTCATCGTGTTGTCTTCGCTGCAGAGGCAGAATCGTCAGTCTCCCAGCCAGTCCCCGTCGAACACGAAGGCCGCCGGGCCGGACTGGTACACGTGGTTGTCATCGGCGTTCCACTGCAACTGCAGGTTGCCGCCGGTGAGCTTCATCTGCACCGTCCTGTCGCTCAGGCCGGCCAGCACCGCCGCCACCAGCGAGGCGCAGGCACCGGTGCCGCAGGCCAGGGTCTCCCCGGCCCCCCGCTCCCATACCCGCATCTGCAGGATGCCCCGGTCGATGACCCGGACGAACTCCACATTGGTGCGGCGGGGGAACAGGGGATGATGCTCGATCATGGGGCCGATGGTGGGCAGATCCACCACCTCGGGATCCCGGACGAAAAGCACGGCGTGGGGGTTGCCCATGTTCACGCAGGTGATGAAATAGGTCTGCCCCATGATCTGCAGCCGGTGGCGCAGCACCAGCTCTCCGGGCAGATCCACGGGGATCAGCTTGGGGTTCAATTCCGGAGTGCCCATATCGGCTTTGACCCTGGAGACCTTCCCCTCCTCCACCGTCAGCCACAATTGCTTCAGGCCGGATTTGGTGGCGATGGTGAGCTCGGTTTTATCGGTGAGGCCCCGCTCGAAAACGTACTTGCCCACGCAGCGGATGCCGTTGCCGCACATATCGCCTTCACTGCCGTCGGAATTGAAAATGCGCATGCCAAAGTCCGCCGTATCGCTGGGCTCGATGAGGATCAGGCCGTCGCTTCCGATGCCGAAATGCGGCTTGCTCATCACCAGGGCCAGCCTTTCCGGATCCCGCACGACCTCCTCAAAACAATTGACGTAGACATAATCGTTGCCGATGCCGTGCATTTTGGTAAACCGCATGGCAGCCGCCTCCCTTCGGTTGTTTCTTATGTTGTACAGCGCGAAAAGGTTACATGCGCTCCGGCGCGTGGACGCCGATCAGGTACAGCCCGGTAGCAATGACGTGCCGGCAGGCCCGGGTCAGCGCCAGGCGGGCGGCCGTGGCGGCGGCGTCCCCGTCCAGGATCCGGTGTTCGTAATAGTATTTGTTGTACGCCTTGGCGATCTCGGTGGTATGCCGGGTGACAATGGAGGGCTCGTTGCGCAGGCAGGCCTCCTTTACCGCTTCCGGGAAGCGGGAGAGGAGCCGAAGCAGCGCCTGGGCCTCGTCGTCGGTGAGGGCGGAATAATCGGGAGCAGGCAGGCCGGAAGGCGCTTTGCGCTCCACCGAGCAGCACCGGGCGTGGGTGTACTGCACATAGGGCCCGGTCTCCCCGTCGAAATTCAGGGCCCTGTCCCACCAGAAATCGATGTCCTTGATGCGGTTGTTCTGCAGCGTAGCGTACACCACCGCGCCCACGCCCACCTGCCGGGCGGCCTCCTGCTTGTTTTTGAGGCCGGGGGATTTTTCCTCGATGATGGCCAGGGCCTTTTCCTGGGCCCGGGTGAGCAGCTCGTCCAGCAGCACCACGTGGCCGGTGCGGGTGGCCATGGCCTGGCCTTCGTAGGATACCATGCCGAAGGCCACGTGCTTGCAGGTATCGGCCCAGCCATAGCCCATCAGTTCCAGTACCTTGAAGAGCTGTTTGAAATGCAGATCCTGCTGGTAAGCCACGATATAGAGGCTCTGATCGAAATGATAGGTTTCCTTGCGGTAAATGGCGGCGGCGATATCCCGGGTGGCGTACAGGGTGGCGCCGTCGGATTTGAGGATCAGGTAAGGCGGCATGCCGTAGGGCTCCAGGTCAACGATCCTGGCGCCGTCGGAATCCTGCAAAAGCCCTTTTTCCTCCAGTTCGCGGATCACCCGGTCCGTCTTGCCTGCCATGACGCTTTCGCCGTCATAGCTGTCAAAGCGCACGCCCAGCACGTCGTACACCTTCATGGCGTCCCGTAGCGTCACATCCTTGAACCACTGGAAGATTTCCAGTGCCTCCTGATCCCCGTCCTCGATTTTTTTGAACCAGGCCCGGCCTTCTTCCTCCAGGGCGGGGTTTTCCTTGGCTTCCTCGTTGAAACGCACGTAGAGCCGGGTCATTTCGTCCACGCCGCCGGTCTCCACGGAAGCCCGGTCACCCCAACGCTTGTAGGCGGCGATCATTTTGCCGAACTGGGTGCCCCAGTCTCCCAGGTAGTTGATGGACACCGTATGCCAGCCCTGAAAATCATAAATGCGGCGTAGGCTGTTGCCGATGACGGTGGTGCTCAAATGGCCCAGGTGAAAGCGCTTGGCGATGTTGATGGAGGAATACTCCACGCACACGGTTTTGCCTTTTCCCTCGTCGCTGCTGCCCCATTTTTCCGGCGCGGCCAGCACGGCGGCCAGCAGCTCCCGGGCGAAATTTTCCCGGTTGAAAAAGAAATTCAGGTAGCCGCCCACGCATTCCACCAGGGCGATATCCGGGCGCGTCAGGGCGGCGGCCAGCTTCTGCGCGATCTGAGGGGGCCCCATGCGAAGGGCCCTGCTCAGCTTGAAGCAGGGGAAGGCGTAATCCCCCAGCGCGGGATCGGGGGGCACCTCCAATAAGGCGGTCAGATCCTCCGGCAGCCCCTGAGCCTCGGGAAATGCCGACCGGATCATTTCTCCCGCCAGATCAGCGATACGCTGTCTCATATCCATAAAAGGCG
>CAZQAM010000108.1:0-6280 GCA_964591355.1 uncultured Oscillospiraceae bacterium | reverse complement strand
TTATGCGCCATGCCGCCGGATTCCATGATGGTCTTCACATCGGCAAAGTCCAGATTGATCATGGCGGGCACGGCAATCAGGTCGGAAATGCCCTGGATGCCCTGGCGCAGCACATCGTCGGCGATGCGGAAAGCTTCCAGCATGGTGGTGCCTTTGCTGACCACCTGCAGCAGCCGATCGTTGGGGATCACCACCAGGGTATCCACGCTCTGCTTGAGCTCGTTGATGCCAAGCTCCGCGTTCTTCATGCGCTGCTTGCCTTCAAAAGCGAAGGGTTTGGTCACCACAGCGATGGTGAGACAGTTGCTCTCCCGGGCGATCTCAGCGATCACCGGCGCGGCGCCGGTGCCGGTGCCGCCGCCCATACCGGCGGTAACGAACACCAGATCAGCTCCCTTGATGGCCTGGGCGATCTCTTCCCGGCTTTCCTCAGCAGCACGGCGGCCGATATCGGGCACAGCGCCGGCGCCCAGCCCCTTGGTCAGCTTTTCGCCGATCTGGATTTTCACATCGGCCTGCGACAGGGACAGCGCCTGCCGGTCAGTATTCACCGCGATAAACTGCACCCCGTGCAGGTTGGCTTCCACCATGCGATTCACGGCGTTGGTGCCGCCGCCGCCGCAGCCCACCACTTTGATCGAGGCAAAAGACGGCTGATCCACTTGTACTTCAAAAGGCATGTTATTGACCCCCTATGATGATATGGCCAGCAGCGGTCAGCTGCCAAAAAGACTGCGGAAGAACCCGCCTACGCCGGCGTGGGCCCGTTCGTTGTCAAAGGTGCTGATCAAAAGATCCAGCAGCCCCAGCGCGCTGGAATAGGACGGATTGGAGAGCTTGACGGCCTTGTTGGGGAATTTTTTCACAGGCTTGTCCAGCTTGGCGGACAGAAGATCCTTACCGCCCTTGTTGAGGATCAGGCCGCCGCCGGTGAGATACACCGGAGACCAGTTGCCAAGCCTTACGCCGGACTCCTTGATGGCGTCCCGCACCGCTTCGCAGATCTCGTCGGCCCGGGGCTCCAGCACCTTGCTCACTTCCTCATAGGTGAAGGTTTTGTTTTCGCCATTCAGGGAAGTGCCCTCGAAGCTGGTGGCGCCGGTGGACAGGCCGTAAACGTAACTGCGCTTGATCTGCTCGGCGCTCATCAGGCTGATTTCCAGCCCGTAGCACAGGTCTGCCGCAATGTGGCCGCCGCCCACCGGAATGGTCTTGAGGTAGGTAATGGTGTCGCCTTCCACCACCATGACGTTGGTGTTGAGGTAGCCCACATCCACCAGTACGGCCGTGCGGTCCCTTTCCTCGCCGGTAATAAACAGCATGGCCTGGCCCACATCGGAGGGCATGAAGCCGCTCACCGCGATGCCCAGGCTCTGCAGCCGCGCGTTGACATCTTCCATAAAGAAGGAATCGGCAATCACAAAGGAGATCATGCCGCGAAGCTCATGCCCCCGGATGCCCACCGGCGAAACGGTCTTTTTCCCGTCATCCACCGTGAACCAGGCGGGGCTTGAATAAATCACCTGATTGAGCAGCACGGGATCCATTTCCTCCCTGGCCCGCTCCATCAGCTCCCGGATATCCTTATCGGTCACCTGCGGATCGGCGCCCTGCAGGGGCACGGTGATCTCCGTGGTGCGCACTTTGCAGAATTCCCCGGGCACACCCACCTGGATATCCCGGATCTTGCTGATATGAGACTGTTCTTCCGCCTCGTGCACCGCGCTGGCGATGGCTTCGTTCAGCTTGGCGGGATCGTTCCACTGCCGGTTGGAAAAACCATCATACGAAACCGTGCCGGCCCCGATGATATCGCAGCGCTGCCGGCTGCTGGTTTCCGCCACCAGGGCCACGATCTTGCTCGTGCCAAAATCCAGTACGGTCAATGTCTGTCTCATCGCTCCATCATCCCCTGTTCATCCGCAGCATGGCGTTTTTTTGCCACAGTCAGAAAAGCCGATAGCTGCAAAAACCTATTCGGTCATCTTATTGTAACCGTTTTGTGATAATTTGGCAAGTGAAAAATGGGAAAAAAGTGCGCTTTTTTTCATATTTTTTCGCGATTGCTTCGTTTTTTCCGTTTTTTTCAATGGTCCATGGGCATATAAGTCGCCACCGCAGGCACGGAGGCTTCCAGCATGCCGCCCGTTTTCCCCATTTCCCGCAATTTGGCCACCACCGCCCGCACGGTGCCCACCTTGGCCCGCAGGTCCTCTCCGTCCCCCAGATGGGCGGTATAGCCATCTTTGGTAATCAGGTATAGGCTGTCCGGATTGGACAGATTCAATTCAGACACCTGAGGGGCAAAATCCTGCTGGATCAATTCCTGCATCAGGCCCTTGTAGGCCGTCATCTGATCGCCCATAGCGGCCACGATCACGCTGCCCAGGCGGATTTCCCGGGTCTGGAACCCGGTCACGGTGATCAGATCGCCGAAGGGCTGCACATTGCCCAGGCGCTCCAGGATCATGCCCTCCTCATCCATCTGATAGGTGACCCCCATCACCTGCACATTCGCCCGGGGGACGCGCTCGCGCACGTACAGCGTCACGGAATCCGGAAACTGCTTTTCCATTTTTTCATAGATCAGATACCGGTTGTTATTGATGCCCTCGGCGATCTTTTTTTCGTTCAGCGTAAAGTAGCTGACGCCGCCCCGCAGCCCGGCCTCCGTCACCACTTCCTCCCAGCTGATCCGTTCGTTGCCGATCACTGCCACGGTGCGGATCCTCAGCAGGCTTTCATTCACCAGCACAGCGGCGGCCAGGATGATCACCAGCGTCATCACTGCGCCCCAAACCCCCGACCGCTTCCGGACGGGGGGCTGAGGCTGATAGGCGGGCATTTCATCCCGCATGGGGCCGAAAGGGGAATAATCGGGGGGCAGCTGCTGTGACATGATGTACCTCCGTTTACTCGGCCAAAGAAACCCTTTTCATCCGGGCGCCGAGTCTGCTGAGCGTTTCCTCCAGCCGGGGATATCCCCGGTCCACCAGGGCTGCGTTGCCGACGACAGTCTCGCCCCGGGCGCACAGCCCGGCCAGCACCAGGGCCGCCCCGCCCCTGAGATCCCGGGCTTGAACCCTGGCGCCGTGCAGTTCGCCCACGCCCCGGATCACCGCCATGCGCCCGCTGACGCGGATATCCGCGCCCATGCGGCAGAGATCGGGCACCTGGCCAAAGCGGTTTTCAAACACGTTTTCAATCACTACCGATGTACCTTCCGCCCCGCAGGCGGCCGCCATCATCTGGCTCTGCATATCGGTGGGGAAGCCGGGATGCGGCTGGGTCTGCAGTTGGGAGAAGGCCCTCAGGCGCCTGGGGGCTTCCAGGCAGGTGCCCTCCTCCGTTTGCCGGATGCGGCAGCCCATTTCCCTGAGTTTTTCCAATACCGGCAAAAGATCATGGAAAGGAGCGCGGCGCAAAAGGATGCAGCCTCCCGTCATGGCGCCGGCGCACAGCAGAGTCCCCGCCGCGATCCTGTCCGGCATCGGGGTATATTCTCCGCCGTGCAGGGACCGGACCCCTTCGATCTGGATCACCTGGGTGCCCGCCCCGGCCACGCGCCCGCCCATGCAGTTCAAAAACCGCTCAAGATCGCAGACCTCCGGCTCCCGGGCGGCGTTGTGGATCACCGTAGTGCCTTCCATCACCGCCGCAGCCATCATCACGTTTTCCGTGGCGCCTACGCTGGGATAATCAAAATATACGTTGCCGGCGTGCATGTGTCTGCCGTCGCAGTACAGCCTGCCGCCTTCATCAATAATGTTCACGCCCAGGGCCCGAAGGCCCTTCAAGTGCAGGTCGATGGGCCGCAGACCGATTTCGCATCCGCCGGGATAGGAAACCGTCGCCCTTTTCATGCGGGCCAGGATGGGGCCCAGCAGAAAAATGGAAGAGCGGATCTGCCGGCTCAGTTCCTCCGGCATTTCCCACCGGCAAAAGCCCTGGTTTTCCACCCGCATATCCCCGTCTTCCATCCGGCAGCGGCAGCCCAGGGTTTCGATGATCGCCGCCATGGCCCTCACATCCAGGATATCGGGGCAGGAGCGCAGCGTGACGCCGCCTTCCGGCAGGATCGCCGCCGCCAGCAGGGGAAGCACCGCGTTCTTGGCTGTCGGCACTGTGGCTTCTCCCTGTAATCTTTCGCCGCCCTGCACACAAAATCCTTCCACATCGGTCACCTTCCTTCTTCTTTCAGGCTATGCCGGAAGAAGAAATGGGTGATTGAAAGGCGCGGCTTCCCAGGGGATCAGCGCAGATTGCCGGTGCCGCTGCGGCTGATGTTCAGCACCACCCCCACCGCCGCCATGGTAATGGACAGAGAGGTGCCGCCGGCGCTGAAAAAGGGCAGGGGCAGCCCGGTGGTCGGCAGAATCCCCACCACCACACCCATATTGATGAAGGCCTGCACTGAGATCATGGCAATGATCCCGGCAGACAAAAGGCAGCCGAAGCGGTCCTCGCAGTTCATGGCCACGCGCATTCCCGCCAGCAGAAAGGCCACGAACAGGCTGATGACGCACAGGCAGCCCGCCAATCCGAAATCCTCCCCCACGATGGCGAAAATGAAATCGCTTTCAGGGTAGGGCAGGTAAGCGTATTTCTGCCGGCCCTGGCCAAGGCCCATACCGAACAGCCCGCCGGAACCGAAAGCGATCAGGGATTGGGACAATTGATATCCCTCGTCGCTCATTTTGGCAAAGGGGTCGGTGAAGGAAAGCAGCCGCTCCCTGCGGTATTCGGCGCTCCAGGCATAGTAGGCGCCCACCATCAGGCCTCCCAGGCCCAGCACCGCCATATGCCGCCATTTGGCCCCGGCCAGCATGATCATGAGGACGCTTACGATGATGATGGTGCCGGCGGTGGACAAATTGGGCTGCTCCAGGATGATGAGAAACAGGATGCCGGGCACTACCAATACCGGCAGGATGCCCCGGAAAAACTGCCGGATCTTTTTTCCCCGGGCGGTCAGCACGCTGGCCATGAACAGGACGCAGGCGTATTTGGCCATTTCCCCCGGCTGGAAGGAGATTCCTCCCACAGAGAGCCACCGCCGGCTGCCGTTGATGGATACGCCCACGCCGGGGATCACCACCAGCAGCAGCAGGATGCCGCTCAGAGCCACGCCCCCCAGCACGATCCGGGGCCGGGCCCAGAAGTGATAGGGGATTCGGGAGGTAACAAACATGGCCGCGGCCCCCACCGCCACGCCGAACAGCTGCTTTTTCACCTCCGACAGGGCATCGCCGCCGTCCAGCGCCTTGTAATAGGTAGCGCTGAACAGCGTGATCAGCCCCAGCAAAAGCAGGATCAGGGTCACTGCCAGCAGCGCCCGGTCCGCTTTTTTCTGTGCCGGGATGCGATGAAGCAAAAGCATGGAAGCTCTCCGCCTTTCCAGTTCCGTGTCTTTTTCTTCCGTATCCCGAAAAGAAAGGCGCATGATCCTCATGCGCCTTTTGTATCGTATGCCTTTTTTATGTCAGCCGGTTCACGATCTCCTTAAAGATCCTGCCCCGCTCTTCGTAATCCTTGAACATATCAAAGGACGCGCAGGCGGGAGAAAGCAGCACGTTTCCGCCAGGCATCGTCAGGGCGCGGCACATCTTCACCGCGTCCTCCAGCGTGCCGGCCCGGTGAATGGCGGCGTATCCCTTTTCCCGCAGGGCCGCTTCGATCTGGTCGCCGGTGGCGCCGATGATGACGCAGTGAGCGATCAGCGGCGTTTTTTGGATTTCCTCCGCCAGCGGGGCGAAAGACACATGCTTGTCATAGCCCCCCAGGATGAGGGCGGTAGGCGCTTTCATGGCCTGCACCGCCTTGATGGTGGAATCCACGTTGGTGCCCTTGCTGTCGTTGTAATAGCGCACGCCTTCGATTTCCCGCACGAATTCGATGCGGTGCTCCACGCCCTTGAAGGTGCGCAGAGCATGGCGGATCACCGGGGCGGGCACGCCCCTGGAAAAAGCCACCGCCGCGGCGGCCAGAGCGTTTTCCACGTTGTGCGGGCCGGGGATATAGATTTCCTCCACGCCGCAGACCGTCTTTTCCTCGCTCCCCAGGCGCAGCACCACCTGCCCCTCCCGGAGGAAGGCACCCTGGGGAACCTCCTGCAGCCGGGAGAAAAACAGCACCTTGCCGCGCAGCCCCTCTGCCATGCGCCGCGTGACGGGATCATCGTAATTGAGCACGGCGAAATCCTGCTCCGTCTGCGCGTCGAAAATATGGCGTTAGATCGGAAGAGCGTCGTGTAGGGAAAGAGTGTAGGATAGGGTGGGGG
>CAZQAM010000107.1:0-6346 GCA_964591355.1 uncultured Oscillospiraceae bacterium | reverse complement strand
ATCGTAATAGCTGTCGTATTCTTCCTGGGTGAACACGTCGCCTTCCTTCAGCTCATAGCCGAAGCCGGCGTCCTTGATGGCGGACACGATGGTGTTCACGGCTTCCAGATTGGCTTCGGGGATCTGGGTCCGGTAAGCCTGGAGGCCCAGGATATCATAGCTGCTCAGGGTGGTGGAGCCGTTATAGGCGGGATCCAGATAGACATAATAGGTGAAGATGACGTCGTCGATGGTGACCGGCTCGCCGTCGGAGAACTTCAGGTCGGGACGCATCTTGTAGGAATAGGTGGTGATGTCGGTGGCTTCGTCATAGTTGACGGCCAGATCACCGGTGCCGTAGTAGGTGTAATCCGTTCCGTTGTAGGGAATGGTTTCCCCTTCGATCCCGTTGTAGATGATGCCGCCCACGCGGTCGGTGGTCATCATGGAGATCTGGGTCAGGGTGACCACATCCTGGTCATACGCGGTGTCCGCGAAGTACGGACTGAACTTCTGGGAAAGAGCGCTCGTTGCGACAACCAGGGGGATGTCGGCGGCCGCAGCTTCCTCAGCGGGAGCGGTGCTTTCTGCAAAGGCGGTGACGCTCAGGAGCATGCACACAGCCAGCAGCAGAGCCAGCAGCTTTTTCATGGGTTATTCCTCCTTACTGTTTTTCATCTTCTTTTTTGGAGATGTGTACAGTAGATTATACTGCTCACTTCCTGTATTCGTCAAGTGCGAATTTTCCCGTTTACAGCAATAAAGTCATCCCTTCCGGTCCATCCTCCGCGCGCTTGCCTTTTGCGCCGTCCCCGGGTATAATGAAAACGCGGGCGGCATTGGCCCGGAGGGGAGCAAGGCGGCATGAAAGAAAAGCGCTATATGGAGGACTGGAAAACCGAAACCCGCTTCGATGAGAAGGGAAAAGAGACCCGGGTGCCGGTCTATCAGGGCGTCTGGTATATATTGGATGAAAAAACTGACAGGAAGTTTCTGGCCTGGCGGGCGGCGCTGTCCTGCGGGGCGTTCCTTCTCCTCATCATCCTGTACTTCCGGCTGGATTTCCCCGGCGCCACCGTGCTGTATGTGTTCCTTCCCGCGGCCCTGGGCCTCTTCCCCGCATTGTACTGGGCGATGGGCGCTTTCAGCGCTGCCCGGACCCCCAAAGAAATGACCCGGCTGCAAAAGGAAAACGGCATCGGCCGGGTGCTGCGCAGCAGCACGGGCTGCGCCGTCTGCGCCCTGGCCGCCGTGGCGGGGGACGCCGCGCTCATTCTCCTAACGGGAAAAGGCCCCCGGGAATGGCCCGGCATGCTTCTGCTTTTCACCGCCGCCTGCGTGGCCTTTTCGTCCATGCGGTATTTCAGAGGCGTTTCCGGCCGTCTCGCCGAAAGGAGGCAGACAAATCCATGAAATGGCATACGAAATGCATCATCTTCCTGACGGTCTTCCTGCTTGCCGCCGGCATCGGCAGCATGATCTACCTGCTGCGGGCCCGGATGCAGGGAACGGAATACCAGTTCCAGGTGGACGCCATTCTTTCCGCCGCCGCGGTAGCCAATCAGGGGGAAGCGATCGCGGATGAAGACAAAGCCGTGATCGCTGAATATGAAGGAAAGCGGTATGTCATTGCCCCCGGCAATTACCTCGCTTTGTCCTCTTATGTGCGCAAGGACGCCGCCATGCCCCTTCTGCCCCGGCTTAACGAAAGCAAAGCCATGAAAATCGTTTTCTGCGGCGAAGCGGAAATGCTGCTGGCCCCGGCGGACGATACCGGCGACCGGGTGCTGATCCGCCTCACAAGCAGAGGAAAGACCTTTCACATGCACACCCGGGGCGGCAACCTGTGGACAAATCTGGTGGCCTGCTGCACCAAGGGCACGTATCACGATCTGAACATCCCGCTGGACTGACGGGATTCGCCGCCCCTTTCCGCGCTGCCGGGAAGGGGCGTTTTTGTTGCATAACCCCTGAAAATATGATAAGATATCCGCAGTGCCCCACGGGCACACGCAACCTTGCGCGAAAGGGAGAATCGGCACATGGCGGTCAGCAGCGCGCCGGCAGTGGTCTGCCTGGGGTTTTTCGACGGTGTGCACAGGGGGCATCTGGCCCTGATCGAAGCCGCCAGGAACGTGGCAGACCGGGAGCATCTGATCCTGTGCGTGCATACCTTCGACCACGCGCCCGCCATGAAAGGCAGGGAGCTGACCAGCCTGGCGGAGAGAAAGCGTCTCCTTTTGGCCGCCGGAGCCGACAGGGTGGCCGTCAGCACGTTCGATGAAGCGTTCCGGCAGATGTCCGGAGAGGAATTTTTCCAAAGGATCGTGCTGGAAGAATTGCACGCCCGGCACGTGGTCTGCGGCGACGACCACCGCTTCGGCCATCTCGGGGCCTGGGATGCGGCAGCGCTGCAGAAGCTGTGCAGAGAAACGGGCACGGGCTGCACGGTGGTTCCGCCGGTCGTGCTGCCAAACGGGATGCGCATTTCCAGCACCGGCGTGCGAAACGCCCTGGCGGATGGCGACTGGGCTCTGGCGGAGGAGATGCTGGGGCGGAAGGTGCCGGAAAAAATGAAAAAACCCTTTCTGTGAAGCAGGTTTTTCTTGCCATCCGGAGGGAAAAAAGGTAAAATATCCATAGCAATGCTATGCGCGACAGGAGGATGAACATATGTACCATGCTGTGATCGATGATTCCAAGGCAAAAATGGAAAAGACCCGGGATTTTTTCCAGAAAGACATGCTGTCCCTGCGGGCCGGCCGGGCCAATCCGCAGATCCTGGACCGCATTGTGGTGGACTACTACGGCACCCAGACGCCCCTGAAGCAGATGGGCAACATCAACAGCCCTGAACCCCGGCTGCTGACCATTTCCCTGTGGGATCCCAAGGCCATCCCCCTGGTGGAAAAGGCCATCCAGAAGAGCGACCTGGGCATGAACCCCTCCAACGACGGCAAGCTGATCCGCCTGGTGGTGCCCGAATTGAATGAAGAGCGCCGCAGGGAATTGACCAAGCTGGTGCGCAAGGGCGCGGAAGAAGCCAAAGTGGCCATCCGGGGCGTCCGGCGGGACGCCATGGAGCAATTCAAGAAGCTGAAAAAAGATTCCCAGATCACCGAGGATGATCAGCGCAAGGCCGAGGACGAGATGCAGAAGCTCACCGACAGCCAGATCAAGGAAATCGACAAGATCGCCGCGGAAAAAGAAAAGGAGATCATGGAAGTCTGATGCGGTATTTGCTGGGCCGTCCTGTGCAGGAGGCCCTTTCTTCCCTCCCGGCCGGCGCGGAAGCGCCCCGCGTGCTGGAAACCGCCGCTCCCCGGAAGGACGGGCACACGCGGCAGGAAGGCACCCTGCGCATCGTGGCCTGCCGGGAGGGAACATGGATCGCCGCCCGGTTTCCGGACCGGACGCCTGAGGAAATAAAGACAGATGACAGTCCCTGATTCCGCCCCGCTGCCCCGGCATGTGGCCATCATCATGGATGGCAACGGCCGCTGGGCCAGGCGGCACAAAATGAAAATCGCCCTGGGCCACCGCTCCGGGGTGGAGGCTTTGCGCGCCATCATCCGGGAAAGCAGCGATATTGGTATCGAGGCGCTTTCCCTGTACGCCTTTTCCACCGAAAACTGGAAGCGGGATCCTGACGAGGTGGCGGCGCTGATGGCGCTGCTGCTGGAGTTCTTTACTTCCGAGATCGACGAGCTGGACGCAAAAAACGTACGCATCCGCATCCTGGGAGACAAGGACGGCATGCCCCCTGCCCAGCGGACCGCCCTGATCAGCGCGGAAGAGCGCACGGAACAAAACACCGGCCTGCGTCTCAATATCGCCGTCAATTACGGCGGACGGGCGGAATTGGCCCGGGCTGCCCGCAGCCTGGCCAGAAAAGCGGCAAAGGGGGAAATCGACCCGGAGCAGATCAATGAGGAAATGCTGGCCGGGGAACTTTATACCGCCGGGCTGCCCGACGTGGATCTATTGATCCGCACCAGCGGCGAAATGCGATTGAGCAACTTCCTTTTATATCAGTGCGCCTACGCGGAATTCCTCTTTCCCACGGTGCTCTGGCCGGATTTTACCCTGGATCACTACCACGAAGCGCTGGAAGCTTTCAAAAAAAGGGACCGGCGGTACGGAGGACGCAATTCATGATGACCCGGATCATCACAGGCGCGTGCCTGGTGGCGCTGCTCATTTTCGCCCTGATCATGGGCGGATGGGTCTTTTCGGTGCTGTATATGCTCACCATCTGCCTGGCCATGTACGAGGTGTTCCGCGCCCTGGCCGAGGCGGGGCACCGGCCCGTGCAGTGGCCCAGCTGGCTGTGCATGGCCCTGTCGATCCCTCTGTTCAACACCATGGGCAGCGTGACGCTGCTTTTGCCCCTGGTGGCCGGCGCGTCCATGCTGGTGGCTGGCATGGTGATGTTCAGAAGCGAGCCGAGGCTGGAAGATATCCTGGTGTCCGTGATGCCCCTGGGGTGCGTGCTGCTGCCCGCCATGTGCATGCTGGGGCTGCAAAACGCTCCGGATCGCTTTACCCAGCTGCTCCTGACCATCCTGGCCTTCGGGGTGCCGCTTTTCGGGGACACCCTGGCCTATTTCATCGGCAGCCGCTGGGGCGTGCGCCGTTTCTGCCCGGCGGTGAGCCCCAACAAATCCCTGGAAGGCGCCGCCGCCGGCCTGGGCGGCAGCCTGCTGTTTGCCCTGCTGACCTGGGCGGTCTTTTCCCTTTTCGGCCCGGTGCCCCCCTGGTGGCACGCCCTGGTGCTGGGCTTCACCGGCGGCGTGACGGGGGAGCTGGGCGACCTGTTCGCCTCCCTCATCAAGCGCCACTGCGGCATCAAGGATTTCGGCTCCATTTTCCCGGGCCACGGGGGCATGATGGACCGGCTGGACAGCGTCTACTGGGCCACGGTGGTCATGTATGTTTACCTGAACCTCACCATAATATAACAAAAGGAGCGGCCTATGCGAGGCATTGCGATCCTGGGCAGCACCGGCTCCATCGGCAGGCAGGCCATCGAAGTCATTTCCCTGCACCCGGACAGGTTTTTTGTCACCGCGCTGACCGCACACCGGAACGCGGCGCTTTTATTTGCGCAGGTCAGGGCGCTGCGGCCCCAAATGGCGGCGCTGACCGGAGAGGAAGCGGAAGTGCCGAAGGATCTTTCCTTCTGCCAGTTCCATTTCGGCCCCCGGGCCCTGGAGGAAGTGGCCGCCAGCGCTCCGGGCCAGGATGTATTGGCCGCCGTTGTGGGGGTGGCGGGGCTGAAAGCCGTCATGGCCGCCCGGAAGGCGGGCAAGCGGGTGCTTCTGGCCAATAAGGAAACGCTGGTGGCCGGAGGGGAAATGGTGATGAACGCCTGCCCGGAGGGCACCCTGCTTCCGGTGGACAGCGAGCACAGCGCTATTTTCCAGTGCCTGCAGGGGGCCGGGCCAAACCGTTATGAAAAAATCCTGCTCACCGCCTCCGGCGGCCCCTTCCGCACCTGGGACAGGGCCGCCATCCAATCCGCCACGGTCAGGCAGGCCCTGGGCCATCCCACCTGGAATATGGGAGCGAAAATCACGGTGGATTCCGCCAGCATGTTCAACAAGGCCCTGGAAATCATCGAGGCCAGATGGCTCTTTGCCGCAAGGCCCGAGCAGATTCAGGTGGTGGTGCATCCCCAGTCCATCGTCCATTCCGCCGTGCAGTTTCAGGACGGCGCGGTGATCGCCCAGCTGGGGGCGCCGGATATGAAGGTGCCCATCCTCTACGCCATGAGCTATCCGGAAAGGCTGGAAACCGGGGCGAAAGAGCTGGATCTTTTTTCCGTGGGGCAATTGACCTTCGAAAAGCCGGACCCCGACAGATTCCCCGCCATATCGATGGCCTACGACGCTTTGAAGGCCGGCGGCGCCGCGGCCTGCGTGCTCAACGCCGCCAACGAGGAAGCCTGCTTCGCTTTCCTGCAGGAAAAGATCGCCTTCGGCCGCATCCCGGAAATCGTGGCGGAAGCGCTTCAAAAACACGGGCATCTCCCGGCGAAGAGCCTGGGCGATATCGACCGGGCCGACGCCCTGGCCCGGGAAACCGCAAAAAGTCTGATCGCGTAAAGCGCTCCGCACCCGGAGCGCCTTCAGGAGGTTGTATGACGTTTCTCTATGTCCTGGCGGCCATCGTGATGCTGGGCATCATGGTGACCATTCACGAAGCGGGGCATTTCTGGGCGGCGCGGCTGACCGGCATCCCCGTCAAGGAGTTTGCCATCGGCTTCGGCCCCCGGATCCTGCAGTGGAACAGCAGAAAATATGAGACAAAGTTTTTCCTGCGCCTGATCCCCGCCGGCGGCTACTGCATGTTTTACGGGGAGGAC
>CAZQAM010000106.1:0-6359 GCA_964591355.1 uncultured Oscillospiraceae bacterium | reverse complement strand
CGTGGCCGGTGAAGAGCGCCTGCAGGAAGTCAGGGACACCGATCTCAAGAAGCTGCGGGAGATTGCCGACAAGAGCGGCGACGCCATGGACGCCCAGAAGGCCAACGACCTGGCCGCGGCCTGCGATCAGTTTGAAAAGAAGCTGTACGATCTGAAATTGACCCGTCAGATTTCCATGCAGATGGCGCCGCAGATCCGCCTGCTGCAGAACAACAATTCCCTGCTGGTGGACCGCATCCAGTCCACCCTGGTCAATACCCTGCCCCTGTGGAAAAACCAGATGGTGCTGGCCCTGGGCCTGCATCATTCCCAGCAGGCCATGAAGGCCCAGCGGGAAGTGACCAACATGACCAATGACCTGCTCAAGAAAAACGCCGAAACCCTCAAAATGGGCACCATCGAAACGGCCAAGGAATCCGAGCGGGGCATCGTGGATCTGGAAACCCTGGTATCCACCAACCAGAGCCTCATCGATACCATCAACGAAGTGACCCGCATCCACGAGGAAGGCCGCCAGAAACGGGCCGAAGCCGAAAAGACCCTGGCCAACATGGAAAAGGATCTCAAGGAAAAGCTGCTTGCCATGTAAGGGCGATTTCTCTCCCGCCGGAAGCGTTCCTTCCGGCGGGGAAACAAAGCCCTGCGCATCAGGCCGGAAGGAGGATAGGATATGAAACTGAAAACGGGCACCGCGGCGCTGATCCTGGTTTGCCTGGTGATTTTCGCCGTCGTTTTTGGGGCGTACCGGGGCTGGAACAAGGAAAAATCCCTGGTCAACGAAACCTATCCGAAGCTGGAAGCGATGCTGCAGACCCGGGTGGAATCCGCCGCTAACGTGCTCACCGTGGCTTCCCGCCACCTGGACGGAAGCGACAGCCTTCTTCAGCAGGTTTCCCGGGAGCGGGCTGTCCTTGCGGGCAAGGCTTCCCTGAAGGAAAAAGCGGCGGCCAACGAGGCGCTGACCCGGGACGCGGCGGCTCTGCTTGAGCAGCTCTCCTCCCTGTCCTCCGTGCAGGAGGACAGCCGGGATCTCATGTACGTCAGCAGCTATCTGCCCCAAATGCTGGCGGAAAGCGAATCGCTGACCGCCAAGGCCAACTATAACACCGCCGCCAAAGAGTTCAACGAAAGCCTGAAAGGCAGCTTCTCAGGCTGGCTCGCCAGGCTGATGAACATCGGCCCGGCGGAAGAATTCATCGCGGAATAAATACGGAAGGGGGATTCTCATGCGTCGCATTCTGCTGTTTGCCGCCGTGCTGGCGCTGTGCCTGACGGCAGTGCCGCCCGTGCGGGCGGAAACCCAGTATCCCCCCTCCCGGGGGATCGTGACGGACCTGGCCGATGTGCTGGGCGAAGATACCACGCAGGATTTAAGCCAGCTGTCGGAAAGGATGAACAAGGCTTCCCTGGGCTCCTTCTACGTGGTCACCCGCCATTTTCTGGGCGGGACGGACGCCTCAGTGTACGCCCGGGCGCTGTTTGACGCCTGGAATCTGAACAGCGACGATGTGCTGCTTCTGATGGTCGTCGGCGAGGAAAGCTACGCCCTTGCGGTGGGCGACGCTGCCCGGACCGCCCTGCCGAAGGATACCCAGACCAGCCTGCTGGCCACCCATTTCCGCAGCGGATTCCTGCAGCGGAATTATCAGGAGGCCGTGGCCGACCTTGGCATGCAGGTGGCGGGCGTGCTGGCGAAAGCGGCCGGCACTTCTGTCAGCACCGCCGGGCTGTTCGGCACGGCGGCAGATATCCAGGCCACGCCCCGGCCCTATCAGAGCGCTTCCTCCGATCCTTTCCCGTGGAACGGCATGTTCTCCCTGGAAGACTTTGAGGAGGATGACGACTGGCCCATCGATATCCAGTATTCCAGCCGCGGCAGCTTCAACTGGCGGGGCTGGCTGATCTGGGGGCTGCTGATTTATTTCCTCTTCTTCAGAAAAAAGAAACGCTACAATTTCGGCCATGGGCCTCGCAGAAGGTAATCATGAAACGGCTTTGCATGATTTCCCTGGACGCGGTGGCCCGCCCTGATGCGGACAGGCTCCTGCGCCTGCCCGCACTTTCTGCTTTGAAGGAAAGCGGCGCTTACTGCGATCAGGTGCGCACGGTGTATCCCACCGTCACCTATCCCATCCACGCTTCGCTGATCACCGGCTGCTATCCCGATCTGCACGGCATCGGGCATAATCAGCCCTTTCAGCCCGATACGCCGCCGGATCAGCGGGCCTGGTACTGGTCGCTTTCCGATATCCGGGTGAAGACGCTGCATCAGGCCGCGGCGGAAAAGGGCATGGACACGGCCTCCATCCTCTGGCCGGTGACGGGGAAAGCCCGGTGCATCCGGAGGAATTTCCCGGAAGTGCTGCCCCTGCCCGGGGAGAATGCCGTTTGTAAAATGCTGCGGTACGCGTCGCCCCTGTGGATCCTCCGGATGGAGCTGCTTTACGGCAGGCAGCGCAAGTCCATCCGTCAGCCTCACCTGGATGATTACGCCGCCCTGCTGTGCGAAAAGCTCTACGCTTCCCGCCGCCCGCCGGATTTTCTGACCGTGCATCTGGTGGACTGCGACGCCATGCGCCATCAGTACGGCGCGGAAAGCAGGGAAGCCCATGAAGCCATGGAGAGGCTGGGCCGCCGCGTGCAGCGGATCATGGACGCGGTGAAGAAGGCCGGGCTCTGTGAGGAAACGCTGTTCTGCGTGGTCAGCGATCACGGCCAGGCGGATGCTCCCCATGGGATCATGCTGGATCGGAATCTGCAGTCCGCCTGCGGCGCCCGGGCGCAAAGCCTGGGCATGGGGGCGTATATATACGGCAGCGATCTGGCGGCGGCAAAAGCAGCTTTGGAGAAGAACCGCGAGGCCTGGGGCATTGGCAGGATTTATGACGACCAGGCCCTGCGGGCATTGCACGCGCCAGGGGATGTGCATCTGGCGGTGGACGCGGCGGAAGGCCATTGCTTTATCGACAGGGAACACCGCACCCTGGGGGAGCACGGCTTTTCCCTGGAGCATCCGCAGGCCCGCACCTTCCTTTGGCTGGCGGGGCCGGGCATTAAAAAAGGCGTCGCGATTCCGCAGGCTGATCTGGTGGATATCGCGCCGACTCTGGCCCGGGCGCTGGAATTGGAGCTGCCGCAGGCGCAGGGAACGGTGATGCAGGAAGTGTTTTCCTGATAAACGGAGGAAGATATGGCGGATAAACAGGCGACGGTGACCTATTTCCATAATTCCGGCTTCACAGTGGAGGTGGGGGAAACCCTGCTGGTCTTCGACTACTGGCGCGGAGACAGGGATCAGCTGCCCCGGCGTGCCTGGATCACCGACTGGGAATTGAAAAAATACGAACTGATTCTGGTTTTTGTTTCCCATGCGCACCGGGATCATTTCGATTCGGCCATTTTCAGCTGGGATTATACGCATCTGCCCATTACTTATGTGGTCTCCGATGACGTGCTGGGGCTGCCCAAGGGCATCCGGGTAAGAAGGATGAATCCAGGCGAGAAGACCTCGGTGCGCAGCGTGGAGATCCGCGCTTTTGATTCCACCGATGAGGGCGTGTCCTTCTATGTGACGGTGGGAGAATTGCATATTTTCCACGCGGGGGATCTGAACCTGTGGCACTGGCGGGAGGAAAGCACGCCCCGGGAGATCACCCGGGCGGAAAACGCCTATTACGCGGCCATGGCGCCCATCGAAGGGCTGCCCATCGACATCGCCATGTTCCCGGTGGATCCCCGGATGGGCGGGATGTATGACGCTGGGGCCAATCATTTTGTCATGTCCGTCAAGCCCCGGCTGTTCATTCCCATGCATTGGCAGGACCGGCCGGAGGTGGCCGTCGATTACGCCAGGAAGGGCCGCACCAAATTCACCGAGGTGCTGGCGCTGACCAAGCCCCGGGAGCGGGCCGAGCTGGAATTTGATGAAAACGAGCTGCATATCCATCTGTTCACCTGGGTGGATACGCAGGAAGATGAAACGGAAGAAAAAAAGGAGGATGTGAAGCTGGACGCTTACGCGGCCAACGACCCATTCTCCGATACCGATCTGCCGGTGAAGATGTGAGCTTTCCGACACATGAAAAGGAAAGCCGGTTATCCGGGGCGCGGCGTGCCGGGAATGAAGAAGGGGAACCTTCTCTTCCGGGCGGGCGCCCTTTTTTTGTCTCTTTATCCGGACATGCTTTCCAGATGGGCGATATGGTCCGCCAGCGCGCCGCAGAAAGCGGACAGATGACAGAGACGGTCTCCGGGGTTTTCGCCCAGGAAATCCTTGCAGTCGGCAATGAGGGAGCGGACGGCCAATTGCAGATCCTCCAATTGCATCATCAGCAAATCGCGCTGCACCTTCAGCCGGTCGCTTTCCGGGGCCGGCGGCGCTTTCAAACGGCGGGACAGGGACTGCAGGGCGCCCAGGATGGCCTGCACGTCGGGATCGCCGCGCTCCACGCCGGGCACAATGGGCGTTTCCGCCGCCGGCGGAAGCGCGGCGGGGCAGGGCAGGCCCTCGCTTTCCAGCTCCTTCAGGATGACCGCCACCAGATCGGGCTTTTTGCGCAGCACGGAGCGGTATTTGTTCTGATACCGGAGCATCAGCGTCTTGTCCCCATTGCTCATCTCCATGACGCATCTGCGCACCGACTGCCCCCGGCCCCGGGCGATCAGCACCTGCCGGATCAGATCGTGCACTTCTTCTTCCGTGAAGGTTTCAAAGGGCGCGGCCCGGCGCAGGTCTTCCCCTGCCCGGTCGCGCAATTGCATATAATAATAGTTCCGGACGCTGTTGGGCTTGCGGCCCAGGGCCTGGCCCATGCGCTCGAATACGCTGCGCAGCGGCGCGCCGCTTTCCGCCGCTTCCCGGATCTCCTTCCATAAAAGATCCGTCTCTTCCTGCTGCCAGCCGTTCCGGGCCGGATGCGTTGTTTCTGTCATTTCCATTCCCTCCATTTTTACCCTTTCTGCCAACATAGTATGTGCGGAAAATACAAAAACATGCATGCTTTCCCGAAGCTTGCGGGGATGGAAACAGCGAAGTATTACACTTTTCTGAACTTTTTTTGCCGGGGATGCAACAAAAAGGTCTTATGACTCGTCTAATAAGTGAGGTGACGAAAGATGAGTACATTGCTTTCGGTGAAATCCGGCGAAAACAGCCCCACCTTTCTGATAATTGATGAAGAAGAACAGGCCGTGTATGTGGACGGTCAGTTTTGCAGTTTGACCCAGCAGGAATTTTCGCTTTTGCAGGAACTGGCACAGAACGCGGACAAGCCTGTGTCCCGGCAGGATCTGCTGCGGGACGCCTGGGGCTACGCCAGCCCCGGCGAGACCCGCACGGTGGACGTGCACGTGCAGCGCCTGCGCCGCAAGCTGGGCTTTGGCTGCATTGAAACGGTGTACCGCATGGGTTATCGGCTGCGGGCGCAGATGGTGTGCTGAAAGGGAAAGCCGAATGATCAAAAAAAGAAGTTTTGTCCTGACTGTATTTTGCGTGCTTTTTGTTTGTCATGCGCAGGCCCGCATCCTGCCGCCTAAAGGGGCAGGGCAGGAAGGCCAGGAAGCGGTGGTGCTGTGCGAGAGACTGACGGCGCATGCAGACCGCGATGAGGCTTCCCCGGTGGTGGAAACCCTGCATTATGGCGACAGGATCATCGTGCAGGACGCCTGGGACGGATGGGCTGTCTGCCTGCCGTCAGAAACAGAGGAAAAGACCGGCTGGGTTATGTCCGATTATCTGGCTATGGATCCCGCCTGGTATTGGACCGATCAGGAGACGCCCATTTATGCCTTGAATGATTACATGGGGCCCAAGGTGGCATTGCTGGAGGCCGGGGAAATGCTGCCCATCCTTCGGGAAGAAGGAAGGTGGCTTGCAGTGAGCATGCGCGGCGGAACGGGATGGATCATCAAAACTGCCCGGGACGATGTCAGCGAGGAGACGATGGAAAGCGTTTCCGGCCTTCATGACATCGTCAGGGCCCACATCAAGACACCTGGGGGAGAAAAGGAACTTACGGATCCGGCCGGCCTTCGATGGATCGAGGAAAACTTCTCCATCGCGCAGCCGATCGGGAGCGCGGGATGTCCTTTTGACGCGACACTGACCCTGTACTGTGCAGACGGCAAGGCGGTTACCTACCGGATCGCCACAGATTCTTGCCGGACATTTATTACAGAGGACGGAACCTATTTTGCGTACGGCGATGGAGAGGCGATGCTGAAGGCCTATGGCAGCGCCGGCATGATTGCCGAGCAGTTCTGGCGGCTTTTCGACATCGATCCAAGTAAATTTTACGTATACGGCGAATAATACTATTTCGCGTCTAAAACATTGAATCTTCGGGCGTCTTTTCCGCCCT
>CAZQAM010000105.1:4167-6366 GCA_964591355.1 uncultured Oscillospiraceae bacterium | reverse complement strand
CCTGACCCACGATGGATTCCGGCACAACGAGCAGAGCCTGCGGGTGGTGGAAGTCTTGGAAGGAGACGGCGGGCTGAATCTGACGTGGGAGGTTCGGGACGGGATTTTGCATCATTCCGGCAGCGGAAAGCCGGCTACCCTGGAAGGCTGCTGCGTGGCAAAGGCCGACCGGATCGCCTATATCAACCATGATATTGACGATGCCATCCGGGCAGGCGTCCTGCGGGAATTTGAATTGCCTCAGGATCTGCTGCGGATCCTGGGAGAAACGCACGGGCAGAGGATCAATACCATGATCTGCGACGTGATCCGGGAAAGCCAGGGAAAACCTGTGATTCAAATGAGCCCTGAAATCCAGGCGGCATGCGATGAACTGCGGGAATTCCTCTTTGAAAAGGTTTATTTGGATTCCTGGCGGAAGGCCGAGGAAGAGCGGTGCGACCATGTCATCTCCTCCCTTTTCGCCTATTATATGGAACATCCGGGGAAAATGCCCCTGGAATACGTGCAGATTTCTTATCGGGACGGCACAGAACGCGCCGTAACGGATTTTCTTGCCTGCATGACCGATCGCTATGCCCTCAGGATGTATCAGCAGCTGTTTATTCCAGCTTCCTTCCCGGTAATTTGATGCGAAAATTCTTGAAATTTGCAGGAAAACAGCCGTTTGCCTCGAATTTTTATATCCTGAGGGGAGGGATGGACATTGGCAGGACGCATTCCATCCGCCTGGCTGGATGAATTGTACGCCCGGACGGATATCGTATCTGTCGTGTCCGGTTATCTTCCTTTAAAAAAAGATGGGCGCCGGTACTGGGGGCTCTGTCCGTTTCATCATGAAAAGACGGCCTCATTCTCCGTCAACAGTGAACTGAATCTCTATTACTGTTTCGGCTGCAAGGCCGGGGGAAACGTGGTGCAGTTTGTGATGGAGATGGAGCGCGTTTCCTATCTGGAAGCGGTCAAGATCCTGGCTGACAGAATCCACATGCCGCTTCCCGAACTGCGCGAGGACCCGGATTACGACCGCCGGCGCAGCCAGCAGGAGCGCCTGTATGCCGCCAACCGGGAGGCCGCCCGTTATTACCACGACAAACTGTGGCAGCCGGAGGGAAAGGCCGTTCTGGATTATCTGCACGGCCGTGGTCTGGATGACGGCATCATTCGCCGGTTTGGCCTTGGCGCGGCCACAGATCACTGGGATGATCTCACCGCATATCTGGAGAATAAGGGCTATACCCGGGAAGAATTGGGGCTGGCAGGGCTGACGGTGGTCAAGCAGGACCACGCTTTCGATATGTTTCGGGCCCGGGCCATTTTCCCCATTATCGACCAGCAGAACCGGGTGCTGGGCTTCGGCGGCCGGGCCATGGGCGACGCCAAGCCCAAGTATCTCAATACCTCCGACACCCCTGTATTCAATAAGCGGAAAGGCGTATACGCCATCAACCTGATCCGAAAAATCCGGGATCTCAAGCGGATCCTCCTGGTGGAAGGTTACATGGATGTGGTGGCGCTTTCACAAGCCGGCGTTGTCGGCGCTGTGGCTACCCTGGGAACTGCGCTGACCAGCGAGCAGGCGCGGCTGCTCAAGCGCTACGCCCCCGAAGTGCATCTGGCCTATGACGGCGATGAAGCCGGTCAGCACGCCATCGAGCGGGCGCTGGGTATATTTGAAGCGGAAGGGATCCCTGCCAAAGTGCTGGTTTTTCCGGATGGGCTGGACCCTGATGAGTTTATCCGTCAGCGCGGGCTGGACGCGTTTCAGGCCCTGCGTCCCATCACCGCCGTTTCCTACAGAATGCAGCGGCTGCGCCTGCAGCAGGATTTGGAAACCCAGGAAGGCCGGACGGAGTACGCCAAAGCCTGTGCGGAATTGCTTCGCAAGGTTCCGGATCCGGTGGATCTGGAAAACTATCTGGAAGTTCTCTCCGTGCAGACCGGGTTTTCCAGGGATGTGCTTTTGGCCCAGATCGGCATTGTTCCTCCGGCGGAAAACCAGCGGCATAATCCCGATGAAAAGAGGGAAAACTTATCAGCAAAGCGCCGGCCGCCTTCCGAAAGCTATCGGACGGAGCAAACCTTGCTGGCGCTTCTGGCCACCGGGAAACTGCCTCCGGCCATGGTTCAACCCAACGATTTTTCCGATCCCCAGATCCGTTTTCTGGCGGAGGGCCTATTATCCGGCCGCTCGCCTGC
>CAZQAM010000105.1:0-4157 GCA_964591355.1 uncultured Oscillospiraceae bacterium | reverse complement strand
GCTGATCTGATGGGGGATGCTGAAAACGATGATCTGCGGACAGCGGCAGGGGAAGCCTTTTCCATGCTTTCAGAAAGCGAAAAGGAGCAGGCCGCGCAGATAGCGCAGGATTGTCTGCGGAACCTGCAGATCCAGCGTTTGCAGCAGGAAATGAACGCCCTGTCCGAATTGATGCGAAACGCCGAGTCCATTGAGCAGCGAAAGGAAGCGCTCCAGCAGGTCACGGCAATCTCAAAAGAATTGGCTCGGTTAAAACAGCAGGCACGCTGACAGCAAGAGAGGAGTGGAGCCATTGAGCACACAGACGGATGCGAAACAGGCAAAGCTGGATGAATTGTATGAATTGGGAAAGAGCAAAGGCGTGCTCACGTATGATGAGATTATTTCCAAGCTTTCCACATATGAAATCGATCCCGAGCAATTTGATAATATTCTGGAAACGTTTGACGCCATGGGCGTCACCGTAACCCGTGATATGGACGCTGTCGCCGCTCAGCCGGAACCCGAGCCGGAGGATCTGGACCTGTCTGTGCCCGAAGGCATCAGCATTGACGACCCGGTCCGGATGTATCTGAAGGAAATCGGCAGGGTGCCGCTTTTGACCGCGGAAGAGGAAATCGAAATCGCTCAGCGAATGGAGCAGGGCGACGAGGAAGCCAAGAAAAAGCTGGCGGAAGCCAATCTGCGCCTGGTTGTTTCCATTGCCAAGCGCTATGTGGGCCGCGGCATGCTGTTCCTGGATCTGATCCAGGAAGGGAATCTGGGCCTGATCAAGGCAGTGGAAAAGTTCGATTACAGGAAAGGCTATAAGTTTTCCACTTACGCCACCTGGTGGATTCGCCAAGCCATCACCCGGGCTATTGCCGATCAGGCCCGCACCATCCGGATCCCGGTGCACATGGTGGAAACCATCAACAAGCTGATCCGCGTATCCCGTCAGCTGCTGCAGGAATACGGCCGGGAGCCTACGCCGGATGAGATCGCCAAAGCTATGGGCATCAGCGAGAATAAGGTGCGGGAGATCATCAAGATCGCCCAGGAGCCGGTGTCTCTGGAAACCCCCATCGGCGAGGAGGAAGACAGCCATCTGGGCGATTTCATTGAGGATGAAGGCGCCCCCGCGCCGGCTGAGGCTGCTTCCCACGCTTTGATGAAGGAGCAGCTTTGGGATGTGCTGGATACCCTGACGCCCCGGGAAGAAAAGGTGCTTCGCCTGCGCTTTGGCCTGGACGACGGCCATCAGCGCACGCTGGAAGAGGTGGGCAAGGAGTTTCAGGTGACCCGGGAGCGCATTCGCCAGATTGAAGCGAAAGCCCTCCGGAAGCTGCGCCATCCCAGCCGCAGCAAAAAACTCAAGGATTATCTGGATTGATGGTGCCGCTTCGCCTGGATGAACGGCTGCAAACTGCCGCAGATCTTTTTCCCGCCTGTGCATACGGCGCCGATATCGGCGCGGATCACGGGCGGTTATCTTGTTATTTGCTGGAAAAAGGAATCTGCCGGCGCATGTGCGTGGCGGATATCAGCGTGGAATCATTAAAAAAAGCCGATCTGCTGCTGCATCAGCGCGGGCTTGAAGACCGGGCGGATATCATGGCCGGCAGCGGCCTGACAGTTTTGACCCAGCCTGCCCAGGCCGTTGCCATCCTGGGTATGGGCGGCCATACCATGGCAGAAATCCTGAAAGAAGGAGAAGACCGCCTGCAGGGCGCCTCGCTGATCCTCTCCGCCCACACGGAAATGGAACTGGTGCGCAAAACGCTGGGGGAGATCGGTTACAGGATCACAGAAGAACGCATTGCCTTTTCCGCTGCGCGTTACTATGTCCTGCTTCTCGCGGGAGCGGGGAAGGAAGAAATTACCGAAAAGCAATGCTTCCTGGGGCCGCGGCTGATGGAAGGCTGCGTCCCGCATTATCCGGAGTTTCTTGCCTGGAAAATCAGGATGGCCGAGCCCAAACGGACGGAAACGGCAGCCCTGCACAGGCAATGGCTGAAGGAGGAAGAGGAACGTGTACGCAACTGTTAAGTATATAGAATCCCTTCTGGACGAGCTTGCGCCCGTGGAAACGGCAGAAGCCTACGACAACGTCGGCGCGCTGGTGGGAAGCCGGGAAAAGGAAGTGCGCGGGATCCTGGTGGCGCTGGACGCCACCATGGACGTTGTCAGGGAAGCGGAAGCTCTTGGCGCCGATCTGATCGTCACTCATCATCCGCTGATGTTTCACGGACGGAAAAACCTGCTGGAAGAGGATGCTGAGGGGAAGATCCTGTGTGAAATGATTCGCGGGAATCTTTCGTTGATTGCCGCGCATACCAATCTGGATCAGACCGCATTCAGCGGCAGCGCGTGCTGCGCCAGGCTGTTGAAATTGAAAAACATTCGGCAGTCGGGGTTCCTTTTTCTGGGCGATTTGCCTGCGCCCCTGACAGCGGAAGAATTGCTGCCGGTCCTTTCCGACACATTGCATTTTCCTGTCCGGTGCTATGGGCATCAAAATGCCCGCATTGCCTCCCTGGCCATCGCGGGAGGCGCCGGCGACGAGCAATGGGAACTGGCAAAGGCACAGGGCGCGCAGGCGCTTCTGACCGGGGAAATCAAGCATCATCATGCCCTGGCGGCTGCCATGAGCGATTTTGTGCTGTTTGATGGGGGACACTGGGGTACCGAAGCGCCGATGGTACCGGCCCTGGCGGAGTATTTACAAAACAGGCTGAATGATGTACAATATCATGTACGGGTTTACCCGTCTCTCAGCCGGCCTTTTGGCTGCCTGTAAAAGAAGGAGGGCTTCAGTATGGATCAATTGCACCTTTTGTGGGAGTATCAAAAGGCGGATGTGGAAGTGGACAAAATGGAAGCTTCCATCAAGCGTTCGCCCACCCGTCAAAAGCTGTTGAAATATCGCGATTATGTGGTGGAGCAGCAGAATACCCTCAAGCATATCGAAAGCGAAGTAGCCAACATGCAGGATCGTCTGGAGGCGCTGAAGGACGCCATCCGCATGACCGATGATCAGCTGCATACTCTGCAGAATAAAATGGATCAGGATCCGCCTGCCAGCATGGAAGCTCTGCAGCAGTTCCTCAGCGACGCGCGCCGCTTCCAGAATAACCTGAATGCTTATGAGCAGGAAGTGCGCCGCATCAGCAAGGATGCAAGCGACCGGGAACGCCAGCAGCACGACGTGCGGGTGCGCGCGGCCAAAGCCAAGGGTGAATTCGATAAACTGAAGGTCGTGTACGACGGAGAAAAGAAGGAAAAGGACGAGGATCTGGAAAAGCTCCGCGCTGCCGCGGCAGAAAAAGCACAGGCCATCGAGCCGGAATTTATGGAGCGGTATAAGAACATCAAAAGACACAGCGTGCCGCCGCTGGCCCAGCTGCTGGGCGATCAATGCGGCGGCTGCAACATGGGGCTCCCGTCCTCGGTGTCCCGCCGGGTCAAGGCCGGGGAACTGGTGGAATGTGAAACCTGCGGCCGGCTGCTGATCCTTCCCTGATCATTGAACAAAAACACAAACAAACAGCTTTTGAATCTGAAAAGTTTCAAAAGCTGTTTTTCTCTTCTATGCTCTCCTTGACGAAACGAGAGGAAGAAGTTATAATACTTTTGCGATCAAGGCGGCTGAATGGCCGCAGGCCGAAAGGCATGAGGAAAGTCCGGGCACCGCAGGGCAGAATGCCAGCTAACGGCTGGTGGAGGCGACTCCAAGGCGAGTGCAACAGAGAGATACCGCCGGGGGAAACCCCGGTAAGGGTGGAAAGGTGCGGTAAGAGCGCACCGGCGGCCTGGCGACTGTGCCGTCATGTAAACCCCATTCGGTGCAAGATGAAGGGAACGCACAGGGCTGCCCGTCCTGTTCCCGCAGTATCGCTGAAGCGCACTGGCGACTTTGCGCTTAGATAGATGGCCATTTTCAACAGAACCCGGCTTACAGGCCGCGCTTGACCGCATAAAATGACCCCGGAAGATGCGACGCATCCTGCGGGGTTTGCATATTTATGCAGAAATGCTCATTAAACGCCGTAGCTCCTGTATACCGCCGTTACCCGGCCCAGGATGGTGACTTCCCGGGCATAAAAAGGATGCATCCGTGGATTTTCCGGCTGCAGGCGAATACGGTCCGGCTCCTTGAAATAGCGCTTGCAGGTGGC
>CAZQAM010000104.1:1847-6433 GCA_964591355.1 uncultured Oscillospiraceae bacterium | reverse complement strand
TACACCCTATCCTACACTCTTTCCCTACACGACGCTCTTCCGATCTCAAAGGCTTTGGCAGCCCTTTCTCCCGCAGTTTCTCATGAATGGCGCGGCTGACGATATCGGCGCCCCGGGCCACCTCAAATACATCCTCAAACCCGATGGCCTTCAGGGCATCCAGCACCGGATTGATGGATTTGAGGTTTTTGAACTGGCCGTAAAGTGACGGGGCCGGGATGGCGATGGCGTGGGGGAAGCCGCGAATGGCGCTGATGTCGTCCGTCACCGCTACTTTGGCGTGATAATCGCAGATGCGGATGCATTCGCCGCAGTCGATACACCTTTCGTCAATAATATGCGCCCTGCCGCCCCGCACACGGATGGCTTCCGTGGGGCAGTGGCGGAGGCAGTTGGTACAGCCCTTGCACTGGCTTTTGTCCAATCGTACGGAATGATAGCGTATTCTCTGATCCATTTCCAGCCTGCTTCCTTTCAGGCCATGGCAAAGCGCATGCTGATCCGCGTGCCTTTGCCCAGCTCGCTCTCTATTTCAAAATCATCCGCGTTCCGTTTCATATTCGGCAGGCCCATGCCCGCGCCGAATCCCATGGCGCGCGCCTCCTCATTGGCGGTGGACCAGCCCTCCCGCATGGCCAGGGAAATATCCTGAATGCCGGGCCCTATATCTTCGCTGATCAGCCAGACGCCGCCCTGATCCACATCCAAACTCAGCTTTCCGCCCATGGAATGGATGACCAGGTTCAATTCCACTTCATAGGAAGCCACGGCCACACGGCGCAGCACATTGCTGCCGACTCCCAGCTGCTTCAACCGGCGCTTGATATCCGCCGACGCTTCGCCTGCGCGAGTGTAATCCCCGGAAGCCACAGGATATTCGGCGTGCAGAAAGCTCATGCTTCGTCCTCCTTGGGCCATTCGATGGGCACGCCGCGGAGGCCCGCTTCGTACAGCAGGCCGCAGGCGGTAAACGCCGTGACTGCCGTGGTCATGACCACCAGGCCCTGCTCATCCGCCGATTCAAGGATTTCATCATTGGGCACTTTGCCACGGGCAAATACCAGGCATTTGAGGTCCAGCATATCCGCCGTACGCACTACATGGGGATTGGTGAGCCCCGTGATCAGCACGGTCTTTTCGTTGACAAAAGCCAGCACATCGCTCATCAGATCGGAACAGCAGGCCGTTGTGGCCGGAAGATCCATGCGATCGCTGCCGCAAAGCACCCGCGCATGAAGGATTTTGACAATATCGCCGATGGTCATATACATCCTCCGTTTTTTGCCGAAAATTCTACAATCCACTATACACTTTTTCCGATTGCATGTCAACAAAAAAACGCCCGCGCGATACGGCGCAGGCGTCAGGAAATTACATCCTTCCGGCAATGACCCGGGCGAAAAAACCGTCGCTTTGGAAAATGGGCGCCAGGGTGCTTTGGGCGAGCAGCTCATTGAAGGAATCCAGGGGAATAATGGTGCTGAGAATCGGCATCAGAAGGAAAAGGACATAGAGAAGCAGCGCCCCGCGGATCAGGCCGAAAGCCCCGCCGGCCAGCCAGTCCAATTGTTTCAAAATGGGCAGTTGGAACACATGCTGAATCAGGCTGACGATGACGGACAGCACCAGGTAGCACAGCGCGAAGCAGGCGATAAAGCACAGCGCGTTGACGGCCACAGCCACGACCGTATTGGACACGTAATCATTGACGGTGCTCAGCCCAATGTTGTCAAACGTGCGGGAGCGCAGATTGTTCTGCAGGATATTGGCAATGGAGGAGGGAAGCGACACGCTTTGGACCACCTGAGAAATCACATCCTCCGACAGCTGGTCCACCGGGGTGGAAGCCAGGCTGTAATCGCCCACCCGGGCCACAGCGTCGGTATAGGTGGCCAGGGTAGAGGATACGCCCTGACTGGTGCTCACTGTCTGCGCCAGCTTCGGCCCGTAGGAGAAGGCAACGACAAGGGAAATCAAACAGCAGGCCACGGACAGGATGGTATGCACGAATCCGCGGTAAAAGCCGTAAATGATGCTGGCGCCCAGGATGATCAGGATGGCGATGTCAATGATATTCATGCGGTCCTCCCGATGGAATGCTCTCCAAATACAACGGAATGCCGGCCCGGTTTCTTCCCGCCGGTCAGTTGTCGCCCATTTTCAGCACGGCCATAAAGGCTTCGCCCGGCAATTCCACCGTGCCGAACTGACGCATGCGCTTCTTGCCTTCCTTCTGCTTTTCCAGCAGCTTCTTCTTTCGGGTGATATCGCCGCCGTAGCACTTGGCCAGCACGTCCTTGCGGACGGCTTTTACCGTCTCCCGGGCGATGATCTTGCCGCCGATGGCCGCCTGGATGGGGATCTCGAACTGCTGGCGGGGGATCACATCCTTGAGCTTCTCCGCGATGCTGCGGCCTCGGGCATAGGCCTTGTCCTTGTGCACGATCATGGTGAAGGCGTCGCAGATATCGCCGTTGAGCAGGATATCCACTTTCACCAGGTCGCTCTTCTGATAGCCCGTGATCTCATAATCGTAGGACGCGTATCCCTTCGAACGGCTTTTGAGCTGATCGAAGAAATCAAAGATCATTTCGTTCAGCGGAACATCGTAGAGCAGCTTTACCCGTTTGCCTTCATACTGCATATCGATGAACGTGCCCCGCTTGTCCTGGCAAAGATCCATCAGCGTGCCCACAAATTCCTGGGGCGTGTAGATGACGGCCCGGCAATAGGGCTCCCGCATTTCGGCGATCTCGTTGACGGTGGGCAGATTGGTGGGGTTGTCGATGCGCATTTCCGCTCCGTCGGTTTTGAGCACTTCATAGATGACGCTTGGGGCGGTGGTGACCAGATCCAGGTCAAATTCCCTCTCCAGCCTTTCCTGGATGATTTCCATGTGCAGCAGGCCCAGGAAGCCGCAGCGGAAGCCGTATCCCAGAGCGACGCTGGTTTCCGGCTCAAAGGAGAGGGAAGCGTCGT
Source organism: uncultured Oscillospiraceae bacterium (assembly GCA_964591355.1). GTDB lineage: Bacteria > Bacillota > Clostridia > Christensenellales > Aristaeellaceae > RUG563. The sequence goes on along the minus strand of CAZQAM010000104.1, from coordinate 3,454 downwards.
TCATGCGCAGTTTTTCCAGTGCGTCCCGGAGGTTGTCGTAATCTGCGCCGTCAGCAGGATAAATGCCGCAGAACACCACCGGCTGCACATCCTTGTATCCGGGCAGGGGAGAGCCTGCGGGAAGGGCAGCGTCGGTGATGGTATCGCCGACCCGGGTATCCCGCACATCCTTGATGGAAGCGGAAATGTAGCCAACATCCCCGGGCAGCAGGGCTTCGCAGGGCGTATAGGAAGGGGAAAAGGTTCCCACTTCCACCACATCGAATTCCGCGCCGGTCTGCATCATGCGCATGCGCATGCCGGGATAGGCTTTCCCTTCCATGACCCGGACAAAGCAAATGGCGCCCCGGTAATTATCGTATACGGCGTCGAATACCAGCGCCTTCAGGGGCTTGTCTTCTTCGCCCTTCGGCGGGGGGATCTGGGATACTACGGCTTCCAGCACATCTTCGATGCCGATGCCCATCTTGGCGGAAATCAGCGGCGCGTTTTCAGCGTCCAGGCCGATATCTTCTTCGATCTCTTCTTTGGTTTCTTCCGGTTGGGCGGAAGGCAGATCGATCTTGTTGATCACAGGCACCGTTTCCAGATTGTGCTCCAGGGCCATATACACGTTGGCCAGGGTCTGGGCTTCCACGCCCTGGGTAGCGTCCACCACCAGCAGCGCGCCTTCGCAGGCCGCCAGCGCGCGGCTGACTTCGTAGGAAAAGTCCACGTGGCCCGGGGTGTCGATGAGGTTCAGGGTATAAGTGTCTCCATCTTTGGCTTTGTAGTGCATATGCACGGCCTTGGATTTGATGGTGATCCCGCGTTCCCTTTCCAGTTCCATGGAATCCAGGATCTGATCCACCATCTGCCGTTGCTCAAAGACGCCGGTTTTTTCCAGAATCCGGTCTGCCAGGGTGGATTTGCCGTGGTCGATATGAGCGATAATGCAGAAATTGCGGATATGGCTTAAGCGGTCGTTGGCCACAGGTGTTTCCTCCTTGCTGTCTTAACCTGTTTATTATAATGGATCCGCCCCAAAAACGCAATAAAAAACGCCCGGGAGCGCCGGGCGTTCAGGATGGAAGGAAAGTTATGCCAGCAATTCGCGGGCCAAAAGATCCAGCTGCGCTTCCGTTGCCGCATTCATGGTGGATTTGATGGTGACTGCGGTTTCTGCAAAGGTCAGGTCCTTGCAGCTTTACAGCATGGCCTTCATGGTCCTGGCCGCCATGGGCGCCCAGGAGCCGTTTTCAATCAGAGCGACCCGGCGCTTTTGATACGCTTTGGATTTCAGGTGGCTGATGAATTCCTCCATTTTGGGGAAGATCCCCCCGTCGTAGGTGGGGCTGGCCAGCACCAGTTTATCATAGCGGAACGCCGCTGCAACGGTTTCCGAAAGATTGCACCGGGAAAGATCCGCGATCTCCACTGTTTCTCCGGCAGCTTTCAGCATGTCCGCCAGTTTCCGCGCCGCTTTTCCGGTATTGCCGTGCAGGGTGCCAAAGGCTACCAGCGTGCCTTTTTCCTCCGGCTCGTAGCTGCTCCAGGTCCTGTATTTTTCAAAATAATACGGAAGGTTCTCATCCAGGACAGGCCCATGCAGCGGGCAGATCTTTTTG
>CAZQAM010000104.1:0-1837 GCA_964591355.1 uncultured Oscillospiraceae bacterium | reverse complement strand
GACAGCTTTTTCAGCAGCGTTTGCACAGGGCCGCCGTATTTGCCTACGATATTGATGTAGTATTCCCGGGCTTCGCCTGCCCAGTCTTCGTCATCATCCTCTTCCAGGGCGCCGAATTTGCCAAAGGCGTCGGCGGAAAACAGGATCTTTTCTTTTTCTTCATAAGACACCATTACTTCGGGCCAGTGCACCATGGGCGCCATGAAAAAGCGCAGGGCATGGCCGCCCAGGGAAAGCGTATCGTTTTCCTTTACGGTCAGCGCACGGCCGGCCAGTTCGCCGCAGCCGAACTGCGAAAGCATCCCGGCAGCCTTGGCGCTCATGACCAATTGGGCATCCGGATATTTCCGGGCCGCGGCCAAAAGGCTGCCGCTGTGGTCCGGCTCCATATGGGATACCACCAGATAGTCCGGTCTCCTGCCTGCCAGGGCTTTTTCCACCTTTTCCAGCCAGACTTCCGTTTTCCGTGCGTCCACAGAATCCATGATGACGGTTTTCTCGTCCAGGATCACATAGGAATTATAGCTGATGCCGTCATGAATGTCGTACTGCCCTTCAAACAGATCCAGTTCGGTGTCATTCACGCCAGCATAGAGAACAGATTCACTGATTTTCATACAATACCCTCCATTTCGGGATTGGAATCCCGTTCCTTATACATTAATCAGTATACCATAACCTTCAGAAAAAAAGAAGAAGAACTTTAATCCCGAACAAAAGTCTTGATGCAGAAAAATAATGTTCGGAAAAATGAAAGAAAAAATGAAAAAATGTCATTTTTTCTGTTGATTCCTCTTTTTTTTCGTGCCATAATAGTGCATCGGCACAGCGCGGGGAATGCGGGAAGCCGATAAAATCCAGTTTGCAGACCGATCCGGCGAATGGAGAAACGGAGGAAAACGATATGGAAAACAACAAACGCCCCGAAACCATGGAAAGAATCACGACCCGCGATTTGGCGGAAGCTTTCATCGCGGAACAGCTGGATGCCATCCGGCGCCAGGTGGGAGACAAAAAGGTGCTGCTGGCGCTGTCCGGCGGGGTGGATTCTTCCGTTGTGGCGGCTCTTCTGATCCGCGCCATCGGCAAAAAGCTGGTATGTGTCCATGTGAATCACGGTCTGCTTCGTAAGGGCGAGCCGGAACAGGTGATCAAAGTATTCCGGGATGAAATGGACGCCAACCTGGTGTATGTGGACGCGGTGGACCGGTTCCTGGATAAATTGGCCGGGGTGGCCGAGCCCGAAACCAAGCGCAAGATCATCGGCGAGGAGTTCATCCGCGTGTTTGAGGAAGAGGCCCGCAAGCAGGAAGGAATCGAATTCCTGGCCCAGGGCACCATCTATCCGGACATCCTGGAAAGCGGCCCGGTAAAAGCGCATCACAACGTGGGCGGCCTGCCGGACGATCTGCAGTTTGAATTGGTGGAGCCCCTCAAGTTCCTTTTCAAGGATGAGGTGCGCGTAGTGGGCAAGGCGCTGGGCCTGCCGGACAATATGGTATACCGCCAGCCCTTCCCCGGTCCCGGCCTGGGCGTCCGGTGTCTTGGCGCCATTACCCGGGACAGGCTGGAAGCGCTCCGGGAAAGTGACGCCATCCTGCGGGAGGAATTCGCAAAGAACGGGCTGGAAGGCAAAGTCTGGCAATACTTTGCCATTATCCCTGATTTCAAGTCCGTGGGCGTGAAGAATGATCTGCGTTCCTTTGAATGGCCGGTGATTCTTCGCGCTGTCAATACCAGGGACGCCATGACCGCCACGGTGGAAAATGTGCCTTTTGATCTTCTGCAGCATATTACTCGGAGAATCACCAGCGAAGTGCCTGGCGTGAACCGCGTG
>CAZQAM010000103.1:2577-6438 GCA_964591355.1 uncultured Oscillospiraceae bacterium | reverse complement strand
TATCCTGGTATTCATCCACGTGCACGTACCGGAAACGCTGGCGGTAATAATCCAATACCGGCGGATGATCCACAAACAGCTGCAGCGTGCGGAGCAAAAGATCGTCGAAATCCAGGGCGTTGGCGGCCTTCAGGCGTTCTTCATAATAGGAAAACAGATCGTGGATCTGCTGGCTGCGGTAATCCCGGGGAGATTCATGAAACCATTCATCCGCCGTCAGCATGCGGTTTTTGGCGTCGGAAATTTTGCTGCGGACCTCCCGGACGGGCAGCTTGTTTTCATCCAGGGAAAGCACCTTCATCCCGTCCTTGAGGACCCTTCCCTGGTCGTCCTCATCGTAGATGGTGAAGGAGCGCTGATAGCCCAGCTTTTCGATATCCCGCCGAAGGATCCGCACGCACACGGAATGAAAGGTGCCCAGCCACATTTCATCGGCGCTCTGGCCGACCAGGCTCTGCACCCGGCTCTGCATTTCCCTGGCCGCTTTGTTGGTGAACGTCAGAGCCAGGATATGCCAGGGCTGCACCCCGTGTTCAATAAGGTTGGCAATCCGGTAAGTCAGCGTGCGGGTCTTGCCGCTGCCCGCCCCTGCCAGGATCAGCACGGGGCCTTCCAATGTTTCAGCAGCCTTCCGCTGCATGGGGTTCAGATCAGATAAATCCATGCTGTTTCTATTCCTTATTCTTGCTCTTTTTGCTTCATCCGGGACAATGCCAGGGTATAGCCCTCCTGGCCGTAAACCAGGCTGCGGTTGACCCGGCTGATGGTGGCGGTGCTGGCATGGGTCTTTTCGGCGATCTGCGCATAGGTGAGCCCTTTTTCCAGATACAGGGCCACTTCCATGCGCTGGGCCATGGCATTGATTTCCGGAATGGTGCAAAGATCGTCCAGCAGGCGCTGCAGTTCCTCCCTGTCCCGCATGGACAGGATGGCATCCAGCAAATGGGCCGTATCATCATGCTTCAAGCGCTTTCACCTCGTCCGTCTCTCTCCGCGGCGCACACCGTGACGCCCTGGGCCCGCAAAGGCGCGCAGTCAACCCTTCGGGCCGATTTGCAAATTATTATACCACATCTTGCGCTGTTTGGAAAGCAAAACGCACAAAAAACGGCAGGCACTGAAACCTGCCGTTGAGTACGCAGAAAAATCAGTAATTGATGGTCTCCCCCGTCAGCGCCTTCCAGGCGTTGCGCAGCGTCACCTGATTCTGCACGCCGTAATCGGGATCGTTCTGCTGGGCTTCGGACATGGTCCGCAGGAAATGCACGCACAGGTGCCCGCCAAAGCCGTTGGCCGTAATGGAGCCGTACAAATGCGGCCGGTTATGCATGGTGGCAATGGTCCATTCGCCGGTGGGCAGTTTGACATACACGGGATGGATGGTCCAGGAGGTATTGCCGAAGGAACGGTTCATGATCTGGGTATCCTGCCAGGTGGCCGGCTGGCTGTCGGCGTGGCGGCCCAGGGAGTAGAACACCAGGTTCCAGCTGAGCCCGGTCTGCGGATCATAGATCATATAGGTCTGGCCCGCTTTCACCTTGCCCTTGATCTCATCCTGCCAGTGCATCAATTTGATTTCATTCTTGTTCGGCGCGGCGATGCGTCCGGTGCCTTCCGGCAGCTCGTTCACCGGCGTGGAATAAGGTTTGCCCTTCCCGCTCATGATCACAGTGCGGGTCAGGCCGTCTGCGATGCCGCTGATCACCAGGGAATTCCTCACCTGGAAGGCCACCACGGCGTTGTGGGTATCCACATCGTATTCCCCGGTGGCTTTGAGGGGATATCCCAGCTTGATCAGCGCGTTCTGCATGGCCGTGACTTCAGAGCCCGTGTTATCGATCCGCAGCGTATTGTAAGTGACGGGAGAATCCGTGGCCTTGCGGGCGAAATCGCTGCTCAGGATGGCAAAAGTCTGTTCCCCGGCCAGTCCGTCCACAGTGAGGCCGTTGTTTTTCTGGAAGGCTTTTACTGCCGAAATAGTGGCGGAATCATAGGCGCTGTTGATGTTCACGGTATACCCCAGGTCCTTGAGCCGGGTCTGCACCCAGCGGACATCGGTGCCGGTCATGCCGCTCTTGAGCGTGCGGGTGTAAACAGAGCCGTCTTCGGAAGGCTTGGGCGTGGCGGTAGCCGGCGCCGCGGTGACCGGAGAAGCGGGAATATAGAGGAATTTGGTCATCACATAGCCCGAAATCCCCTGCCAGGTCACCCCGCACCAGGTGCTGCCCCGCTGGGTGACGGTCACTTCCGCGCCGTTGGGGATGGCAGCCAGCACCGCCACCTGATCGCTGGCGGATTTGCGCAGGTTCAGGCTGCCGCCGTTGGAGGTATTCACATATCCTTTTACAGCGCTGCCGGAAGGCGGATTGGTGACGGTAGGCTTGGGCGTGGCCGTCTTTTCCGGCTCCGCATTAGGGAAGCTGAGGAAGGAGGTCATCACATAGCCGGATTTTCCGTTATACGTGGTTTTGCACCAGGTGGCGCCCTTGCTTAGGATGGTGAGCAGGGTGCCGTTGGGAATGGTGGCCACCACATTGTCCTTGCTGCTGCTGGCGCTGGAGCGCATATTCAGGGATTTGCCGTTGGCGGTGGTCACATAAGCGGTATTGGCGCTGGGCTTCGGGGTGGCGGTGGGCTTTGCTGTCGCTTGGGGCGTGGCCGTCACCACAGCCTCAAAAGCCAGGTACTGGCTCATCACATAGCCCGAAACCCCGTTATAAATGACGGCGCTCCAGGTGCTTCCCCGGGCAGTGACGGTGACTTTCGCGCCATAGGGGATCGTGGTGATGATATTGTTGCCGCTCCGGGCGGCGGAACGCAGGTTCAGGCTGCCGCCGTTGCTGGTTTTCACGAAAGCAGTTACGCTGCCCGGGCCCGCCGGGGTCGGGGTGGCCGCTTTCTCAGTCGGTTTGGCCGTTGGCGTTTTCGACTGATCAAAGGTCAGATACTCTGTCATCACATAGCCGGTTTTGCCATTGTAAACGGCGGTGCACCAGGTGCTGCCCCTGGATTTGATTTCAAGCCTTGTTCCGTTGGGAATATAGGCATACACGATCACGCTGGAAGCCGTGCTGGCCTTGGCGCGGAATTTCAGGCTTCCCCCGGTGGTGCTGACCACGGCGGTCAAAGCGCCGGAAGCGGAATTCCCGCTTCCGGCAGGGGTCGCGTCCGGCTGCGGGGCGTCGGCTGAATCATTCCCGGGCACCAGGGAATACAGCAGCGTCAGCGTTTTGTTCCCCGCGATGCCGTCCGCCGTCAGGCCGTATTTTTTTTGAAATTCCTTGACCGTGCTCACCGTGGCGCTTCCATATTTGCCATCCGGCTCAATGGCATAGCCTAGGCTTTTGAGCGCTTCCTGCATCTGTGTCACTTCCGCGCCCCTGGAGCCTTTTTTCAGCTTGTTGTATGCCAGCGCTTCGGCGCTGAATGCCATCAATAATGCCAGACACAGGCACAGAACACGAATCAGCATGTGCTTCAAAAGGAAGACCCCCTTGGTGAAAAACAAAGTTGAAATCAAGGAAAGTATAGCATATTATTCCGTTTTTGTAAACTAATATTTCAAAAATGTTACAAACATATTTTTGTATTTTATATAATTGTTTCCAACTTTTGTTCAGTCCTGAATATCCTGCGCCTGCACAGGAAATATCTCTTGTCCTTCCTTTTGTGATGTGATAAGATATGGTGGGGGTGGATGGAATACTGAAAGGGGGGTCAAGATCCGTGATGAATGAGAATGGGCCGTACACCGGCTGCAGCCTGATGGATGTGACCCCCCTTTGCATGCCCTGGCAGGAAGAGCATCATCATCTCCGGCCCGTATTCTCTCGGCCCGCTGCGCTTCTGTCTCTGGAAATG
>CAZQAM010000103.1:0-2567 GCA_964591355.1 uncultured Oscillospiraceae bacterium | reverse complement strand
GATATGCAGACCTCCCTCTGGCGGGAAAACGGGTGGTACGACGTTTCCTATCTCGTAGATAAAACGCTGTTCACAGGTTCCGCCGTCAACGGCGAAACGGCGGAAGGGCACAGTGCGGCTTTGGCGGAGCATTACCAGCGGGCGGCAGCCTCCTTGGTCAAACGGCAGAACCCTATCAGCCTTTTGCGGGGCACCCTGCGCCAGCGGGAAAACAGCGACACCTGCAAATGCGTCGTCATGGCGCATCAGGCGGGTCCGGGACGGTACGTCATCGCCATCGGCTTTATGGGCACGGGGCGCCGTATCTACGACTGGTTTTCCAATTTCCGCATGGAGCGGGAAGAAGGCATGCACCGGGGATTTTTGCAATTGACCCGGGAATTTGAAAGCCAGTGCTCCTCCATTCTTTTCCCTGAAACCGCCCGGCAGATGGGCCTGCCCTCCCTTACTCTGGCCGACATTCTGCTTTTCTGCCGCAGGCCAGGCTGCCCTTTTACCATCTGGCTGGCGGGCCACAGCCAGGGCGGCGCGCTGATGCAGCTGTTCGCCCTTCGGGAGATCCGCCGCGGTATGCTCAGGCAAAACCTGATCGGTTACGGCTTCGCCTCCCCCAGCGTGGCTTATGACAATCCGGGCTGGGATTACACCGGGTTTCCGCTGTTTCATATCATGAATGGTGACGATGTGACGCCCCGTGTGGGCGCGAAATTGCACATCGGCAGATGCATGGTCTTTCAGCCGGATGCTTCCATGCGGGCCGTCTGCTACGGCAGCGCCTTTTCTTCCCCCGCCTTCCGGGATGCGCTGCGGCTTTTGTCCCTGATCCAGGGCAGCCAGGGCGGCCTTCTGTTTTCCCTGGCGCTGCTGCAGGCCGTCGAAAGCCTCCCGGATCAGGACGCTTCGGCGATCCTGGGCAGGATTGCCGGCACATTGCTTCCGGACAGGATGCTTTCTGCCCTGGGGAGCCGCACCGATCAATTCCTTCGCTTTCTGAGCCGCCGGGTGGAAATGACCTATGCCCGGGTCACAGCCGGCGAAAAGATTCCTTCCGGCCTTACAGGCCTGTATCGGGACAGGATGGCCTTCCTGATCCGCAAATACGGCCCCCAGCCCTTTATCCGCGCGTTGCTGGAAGCCATGGCCGTGCCGCACCGGCTGCGTGATACAGAAGGAAACGCGGCTTACCAGTTCATTGTTGCAAAGCGTTTTTCCGCCCTGAAGGCCTACCCCAATTCCGCCGACGTGCCCCGGTCCCCCGCCTGTCCCCTTCGCGGGCAAAAAGCTGCGCCCGCCTCCCGTTACAGGCGTTACAGCCACCAAAGGAACCAGCGCACTGTGCGCTGACATCTTATTCCCCCTGTACGAAAGGAGCCTGTCCGTGAGTATTCAGATCGTGCTGTCCCTGTTTGGCGGCCTGGCCATGTTCCTCTTTGGCATGCGCACCATGGGCGAAGGCCTGGAGCGCGCCGCCGGCCCAAAGCTCAAGCATTTTCTTTCGCTGATGACGAGGAATAAATTCATCGCGATGCTGACGGGCCTGCTGGTGACGGCTTTGATCCAATCCTCCGGTGCCACCACGGTGATGGTGGTGGGCTTTGTGAATGCCCAGCTGCTGAGCCTCTCCCAGGCGGTAGGCGTCATCATGGGCGCCAATATCGGCACCACCGTCACTTCCCTTCTGCTGTCCATCACCTTTGATCCCGGCCCGGTATTCGCTTTTGTGGGCATGCTGATGATGATGCTTTTCAGCAAGCGGGAAACCATCAAGCAGGCCGGTCTGGTATTTATGGGGCTGGGCATTCTTTTTATCGGCATGGATCTCATGAGCGAATCCATGGAGCCGCTGCACAGCTGGCCGGTCTTTCTGAATCTGATGCAGGGGGTGCGCAACCCCATTCTGGGGGTGCTGATCGGCATCGCGGTAACGGCGCTGCTGCAGTCCTCCTCCGTATCCGTCGGTATCATTCAGGTGCTGGCGGGGGCCCACCTGGTGAGCATCGACGCGGCGCTGTTCCTGCTGCCGGGCGCCAAGATCGGCGCCTGCACACCGTCGCTTATTTCCATGGCCAATTCCACCGTGTCGGCCAAGCGCACCGCCATGATCCACCTGACATTCAACGTCATCGGCACCACGATCGTGCTGATCCTCAGCTTTTTCCTGCCCCTGACCGAATGGGCGCAGATGCTGGTGCCGAACAATCCCAAGCTCTGCATCTCCCTGATGCATATTTCCATCAGTATCCTGTGCACCATCTTCCTCATGCCGGTCAGCGACTGGCTGATCAGGCTGACGAAGATTCTGGTCCCCGGAGAGGATGCGCAGGATGTCCCCATCAAAATGCAGTATTATGACGAACGCCTCCTGAAAACGCCCTCCCTGGCCGCAGCGCAATTGCACAGGGAAGTCTGCCGCATGGGACGGGAAGCCTTCGAACACATCAACATGGCCATGGATACCCTGCTCACCGGCGATTTTTCCCGGGAAAAGGAAATCAACCGGCACGAAGACCTGTCCGATTATAGATCGGAAGAGCGTCGTGTAGGGAAAGAGTGTAGGATAGGGTGTA
>CAZQAM010000102.1:0-6454 GCA_964591355.1 uncultured Oscillospiraceae bacterium | reverse complement strand
TCTTTTTCCAGCACGGCGCGGGCGTCCTCTTCGCGCTTTCTGTCCAGCTTCCGCGCCAGTTCCTCGTCCTCCACCGCCAGAATCTGGGCACAAAGCAAGGCGGCATTGACGCCTCCATTGATGGCCACGGCTGCTACCGGGATGCCGCTGGGCATCTGCACCGTGGAAAGGAGGGCGTCCATGCCGTCGAGAACAGAAGATTTGCAGGGAATGCCGATGACCGGCAGGGTGGTATTGGCGGCGATGGCCCCGGCCAGATGGGCCGCCATGCCCGCCGCCGCGATGATGGCGCCAAAGCCCCGCTTTCTGGCATTCAGGGCGAAATCCCGGGCTTCGGCAGGGGTGCGGTGAGCCGAGTAGACGTGGACCTCGAAGGGGATCTCCAGGGCTTTCAGGGTGTCCACCGCCTTCTGGATCACGGGCAAATCGCTGTCGCTGCCCATCACGATGCCGATTTTCTTCATCCGATGGCTGCCTCCTCTCAGAAAAGCAAAAGGACACACGCAGGCTGATTCCCAACCAGGTGCGCCCAGACGGCCGGCTTTTCCTTCACTCCTTTGTTCCTCCGCGGTGCTCCGCGCTTCCTCCGTCAGTCGCAAAGGGCGCGTTTTCAAAAAACGCAGAATCAGTGTATCATTTTCCTCCATGTCTTGTCAAGAACTAAATGTTCGGTAAATCAGCAGAAATTCTGCCGATGTTTTTCGTTCAAATTGACGAGCTGTGGGTTTTTTCACAAAATTTCCGAACATTCGCCTTGACTTTTATCTTTTCGTGCGCTATAATTTCCAGGAACCACGGATCTTTAAGCCGCTCCGGGAGAGCGGCAAGATTTGAAGGGAGCGCGCTATGGATCCATTGCAGTGCATCGGCTTTGATCATTTCTGCGGTCAGGAGGGCGTATTTTCCGCTCTTCCCCTGGGATTGGACCCCGGCTATACAGTTTTTCCCGGCTTTTGCGACGTGCATGTGCATTTTCGCGAGCCGGGTTTTTCTTATAAGGAAACCATTTCCTCCGGAAGCCATGCTGCGGCCCGTGGCGGATACACAGCCGTATGCGCCATGCCCAATCTGAACCCTGTGCCGGACTGCCTGGCAAATCTCCAGCCGCAGCTGGACCTGATCCGGGACACCGCCGCCATCCGCGTCTATCCCTACGGCGCCATCACGATAAACGAAGCGGGCACGGAGCTTTCGGACATGGACGCCCTCTCCCCCCATGTGATCGCCTTTTCCGATGACGGCAGAGGAGTGCAGGATGAAGGCATGATGCGGCAGGCCATGCGGAAAGCCCGGAAGCTCGGCAAAATCATCGCCGCTCACTGCGAGGATAACAGCCTCCTGCGGGGCGGCTATATCCATGACGGGATTTACGCGAAAGCCCACGGCCACCGGGGCATCTGCTCCGAGAGCGAATGGGGGCCCATCGCCCGGGATGTGAAATTGGCAGCCGAAGAAAAATGCGCCTATCACGTGTGCCACATTTCCTGCAGGGAAAGCGTGGAAATCATCCGCAGGGCAAAAAAAGCCGGCGTCGACGTGACCTGCGAAACCGCCCCCCATTACCTGCTGCTGGACGAGAACGGCCTGAAGGAGGAAGGGCGGTTCAAAATGAACCCGCCCCTGCGCTCCAGGGAAGACCGGGAGGCGCTGCTGGAAGGCCTGGCAGACGGCACCATCGACATGATCGCCACCGATCACGCTCCTCACAGCGCCGAGGAAAAAAGCCGGGGGCTGGAGAAAAGCGCGTTTGGCATCGTAGGCCTCGAAACGGCCTTTCCCCTGCTGTACACCGGCCTGGTAAAAAAGGGCGTGATTTCCCTTCCCAGGCTCATCGACCTCATGGCCGTTTCACCCAGGAAGCGCTTCCATATTCCCTGGGACAGGGATTTCACCGTCTGGGATCTGCAGGCGGAATCCACCGTGGATCCGGCATCATTCCTTTCTTTGGGCAAATCAACACCCTTTGCTGGCTGGGAAATCTCCGGCCGGTGCGCCGCCACCGTCTGCGGCGGCAGGATCGTTTATCAGAAATAACAGGAGGAATCCATCATGGCAAAGCGCACGGATATCAAAAAGGTTTTGATCATCGGCTCCGGCCCCATCGTGATCGGCCAGGCGGCGGAATTTGATTACGCCGGTACCCAGGCCTGCCTGGCGCTGAAGGAGGAGGGGTACGAGGTGATCCTGTGCAACTCCAACCCCGCCACCATCATGACCGATACCTCCATTGCGGATAAAGTGTATATGGAGCCCCTGACGCTGGAATACATCGCCAAGATCCTGCGCTATGAGCGGCCGGACGCCATTGTGCCCGGCATCGGAGGGCAGACGGGACTGAACCTGGCCATGCAGCTGGAGAAAAAAGGCGTTTTGAAGGAATGCGGCGTGGAATTGCTCGGCACCTCCAGCCAGTCCATCGAGCGGGCGGAGGATCGTGAGCTGTTCAAGGAAATGTGCCAGAAGATCGGCGAGCCCGTGATCCCCTCCGAAATCACCTACAGTATTGAAGAAGCCAAGGCGGCGGCGAACCGCATCGGTTATCCCGTGGTGCTCCGCCCCGCTTTTACCCTGGGCGGCACCGGCGGCGGTTTTGCCAACGACGAAGCGGAGCTGACGGAAATCGCCATGAACGGCTTTGCCCTTTCCCCGGTGCATCAGGTGCTGGTGGAAAAAAGCGTGAAAGGCTATAAGGAAATTGAGTTCGAGGTCATGCGGGACAGCCATGATCACGCCATCACCATCTGCGGCATGGAGAATGTCGACCCCGTGGGCGTGCATACCGGCGACAGCATCGTGGTGGCCCCCATCCTCTCCCTCAATGACCACGACCTGAAAATGCTCAACGACAGCGCCATCAAAATCATCCGGGAACTGAAAATCGAAGGCGGCTGCAATGTGCAGTTCGCCCTGAATCCCGCTTCTTCCGAATACTTCCTCATCGAAGTGAATCCCCGGGTCTCCCGTTCCTCCGCCCTGGCCAGCAAGGCCAGCGGCTATCCCATCGCCCGGGTCACGGCCAAGATCGCCCTGGGCATGGCCCTGGAGGAGATCGCCGTGGCAGGCGGAAACGCCGCCACCGAGCCTTCCCTGGATTACGTAGTGGCCAAATTTCCCCGTTTCCCCTTTGACAAATTCACTTCCGCTCCCAATACCCTGGGCACCCAGATGAAGGCCACCGGCGAAGTGATGGGCATCGGATCGGATCTGGCGGAATGCCTGCTGAAATCGGTGCGTTCCCTGGAAACCGGCGTATGCCACTTCCATTTGGCGAAGTTTGACGATCAGCCCACCGACCAATTGCTTTCCTATATTTCTGAGTTCCGGGACGACAATATTTTCGCCATCTTTGAATTGCTGCGCCGGGGCGTCAGCATCCAGGTGCTGCACGAAAAAACCATGATCACGGAACTGTTTCTGGCGTGCTTCCAGCGCATTGTGGAAATGGAGGGCATCCTGCGGGAAAAGGTGCGGTCCATCCAGGCGCTGAAAGGGGCCAAGCTGATGGGCTTTTCGGACAAGTACATCGCAAAGCTGTGGAACATGCGGGAAACCGATGTGTATCATCTCAGGAAGGAAAACGGCATCACGCCCATCTTCCGCATGGTGGATACTCTGCATACCGGCGCATACATCGCCTACCTCTATTCCTCCTACCGGGGGAAAAATGATTCCCGCCTGACGGATAAAAAGAAGATCGTGGTGCTGGGCGCCGGGCCCATCCGCATCGGCCAGGGCGTGGAATTCGACTATTCCACCGTCCACGCCGTGCAGACCATCAAGCGGGCCGGATATGAGGCCATCATCATCAACAACAACCCGGAAACCGTGTCCACCGACTATACCACCGCGGACAAACTGTATTTCGAGCCCCTGACGCCCGAAGACGTAATGGCCATCATTGATTTTGAAAAGCCCGAAGGCGTCATCGCCTCCCTAGGCGGCCAGACCGCCATCAACCTGGCCCAGCCCCTGATGGACCGCGGGGTATCCATCATCGGCACCGACTGCGCCGCCATCGAGCGGGCGGAAAACCGGGACAGCTTTGAAAAGATCCTGCTGGAGCTGGGCATTCCCCAGCCCCGGGGCCAGGCCGTCACCCGCATCGAGGACGGCGTGAAGGCCGCCGGCGAAATCGGTTATCCGGTGCTGGTGAGGCCCTCCTTTGTACTGGGCGGCCGGGCCATGCAGATCGTGGGCAACGAGGCGCAGCTGCGCAAGTACCTCAAAACCGCCGTGGAGATCGACGCGGACAAGCCCGTGCTGGTGGATAAATATATTGAAGGCAAGGAAGTGGAAGTGGACGCCATCTGCGACGGGCTGGACGTGTTTGTGCCCGGCATCATGGAATTGGTGGAACGCACCGGCATCCACTCCGGCGACTCCATCAGCGTCTACCCCGCCTTCTCCATCTCCGACAAAGTGAAGGGCGTCATCCTGCAGTACGCAAAAAAACTGGGCCTGGGCATCGGCATCAGGGGCCTTTACAACATTCAGTTTATCGTGGATCGGCAGGAAAACGTGTTCATCATCGAAGTGAATCCCCGCTCTTCCCGCACGGTTCCCTTCCTGTCGAAGGCCACCGGCTACAGCCTGGCGGATATCGCCACCGAAGTGATCCTGGGCAAGACCCTCAAGGAGCAGGGCATCTTCTGCCTCTATCCTGAAGAGAAAAAACGGTATTACGTGAAGGTGCCGGTCTTCTCCTTCAATAAGATCAAAGGGCTGGATGTGTACCTTTCCCCTGAAATGAAATCCACCGGCGAGGCCATCGGCTACGATGACAAACTGAACCGCGCCCTCTACAAGGCCCTGCAGGCCGCCGGCATGCATCTGCAAAACTACGGCACAGTGTTTGCCACCATCGCCGATCAGGACAAGGAGGAAGCCCTGCCCCTGATCCGCCGCTTCTATAACCTGGGCTTCAATATCCAGGCCACCGCCGGCACCGCCCAGTTCCTCAAGCAGCACGGCATCCGCACCCATGTGCTGGGCAAGATCAGCGAAGGCAGCCAGGAAATCCCCGACGCCATCCGCCAGGGCCACATCGCCTATGTGATCAACACCCGCCGCATCGATTCCGATGAGCAGGCCAGCGACGGCATCAGGATCCGCCGCCTGGCCACGGACAACAATGTGTCGATCTTCACCTCCCTGGATACCGTGCGGGTGCTGCTGGATGTGCTGGAGGAAACCACCCTCACCATTTCCACCATCGACGCCTGAGGAGCAGAAATGAAACAGGGCATCTTTGAAATCACAGAAAACCGCCCCCTGACGGACAGTGTGTTCCGCCTGCGCCTGACGGGCGACGCCAGCGCCGTCACATCTCCCGGGCAGTTTGTCAATCTCCGTCTGGACGGCTTCTATCTTCGCCGGCCCATATCGGTATGCGACAAGGAAGGCCGCCTTATCACCCTCATCTGCAAGGCTGTCGGCGCCGGAACGGAGCAATTGCGCCACATGCAGCCGGGGCAGAAGATCGATCTTCTGACGGGCCTGGGCAACGGCTATGATCTCACCCCGGCAGGAGACCATCCTCTGCTGCTGGGCGGCGGCGCCGGCGTGCCGCCCCTGTACTGGCTGGCACGGCAATTGATTGGCAAGGGAAAACAGGTTTCCGTGATCCTGGGCTTCAACACCCGGGAAGAAGTATTCTGCGAAAAGGAATTCCGCGCTCTGGGCTGCGCGGTCACCGTCACCACTTTGGACGGCTCCTATGGTACGAAAGGCTTTGTCACCGACGCGCTGCCGCCGTACTATACTTATTTCTACACCTGCGGCCCGGAGCCCATGCTGAAAGCGGTTTACCGAGCGGCGAAGACCTCCGGCCAGTTCAGCTTCGAGGAGCGCATGGGCTGCGGATTTGGCGCCTGCATGGGCTGCAACTGCAAAACGATTGCCGGCCCCAAACGCATCTGCAAAGACGGGCCGGTGCTGCGGAAGGAGGAGATCCTGTGGGAAAAATGAATGTGACCCTCTGCGGCCTGGAAATCGACAACCCCGTGATCCCCGCCAGCGGCACCTTCGGCTACGGCTATGAATTCGCGGAATTGTACGACATCAATCTTTTGGGCACTTTTTCCTTCAAAGGCACTACGAAAGAAGAACGGTTTGGCAATCCCACCCCCCGCATCGCCGAATGCGCTTCCGGGATGCTCAACGCCGTGGGGCTCCAAAACCCCGGCGTGGACAGGGTGATTTCAAAAGAGCTGCCCAGGCTGAAAGCCTGCTTTCACAAGCCGGTCATGGCCAACGTCAGCGGCTTTTCGGTGGAGGATTACGTCCATACCTGCCGCCTGCTGGATCAGGAGGAGCAGGTAGGCTGGCTGGAAGTCAACATCAGCTGCCCCAACGTGCACGGCGGGGGTATGGCCTTCGGCACTGATCCAAAGGCTGCCGCGGCAGTGAAGATCGGAAGAGCGTCGTGTAGGGAAAGAGTGTAGGATAGGGTGTA
>CAZQAM010000101.1:0-6463 GCA_964591355.1 uncultured Oscillospiraceae bacterium | reverse complement strand
TGGGGGGAGGAAAAGGATTATTCTCCCCGGGATAACCAGATCATGCTGGGCCGGGCCGCCATCGACGCGGGCGCGGACCTGGTGATCGGCCATCACAGCCACCGCATCAACCCCATTGAGCAGTACAACGGCAAGTATATCGTGTACTCCCTGGGCAACTGCTCCTTCTGCGGCCATAAAAAGCCCAGCGACATGCTGACCTTTATTTTTCAGACCCGTTTCAAATTCCGCGATGATCAAATGGTGGAAAACACGTTCCGCATCATCCCCTGCCGGATCTCCTCCCGCACGGATTACAATGATTTCGCCATCACGCCCCTGACCAAGACCCAGGATATCACTACCGTCGTCAACCAGATGAAAAACAAACAGAACATCAAAAAACTGGACTACGCCGTCACGTATCTGCCGCTGGAATGGGAGCAGTAAGCCATGCTGAAGGTGAAATCTCGGCTGATGAACAGCCAGGATGTGAGCCGGGCCCTGACCCGTATCGCCCATGAGATCCTGGAGCGCAACGGAGGCTGCGAAGACATCTGCCTGGTGGGGATCTGCCGCCGCGGCGATCCCCTCGCCCGGCAAATCGCGGCCAATATCGAAAAAATCGAAGGAAAGACCGTGCCAGTAGGGCTGCTGGATATCACCCTGTACCGGGATGACCTGATGCCGGGCAGCCCGGATAAGATGCCCCGCGTCAACAGGACCGACGTACCTTTTCCCATTACCGGCAAGCGCGTGGTGCTGGTGGACGATGTGCTCTATACCGGGCGCACCGCCCGGGCCGCCATTGAGGCGCTCTTTGGCATGGGCCGGCCCGCCCGGATCCAGCTGGCCATTCTGGTGGACCGGGGTCACAGGGAATTGCCCATCCGGGCCGATTTCGTGGGGAAAAACATCCCCACTTCCAGCAGCGAAGTCATCGCCGTCAAGGTGCCTGAAATCGATGGCGACAGCGCCGTTGAAATCCTCTCCAAAGAATAATACATTCTGACAAAGGACGGACTCCTATGCACGCAAGAATCATGCTGCTTTCCGGCAGCGATCAGGGAAATACTTTCATTGCTTACGCGGAACAGATCCTCACCGATATTTCCGCTTCCTTCAATCACAGCTTTTCCATGATGCGGGGAAAGATGGAATCGGAAATCAGCGACAGCCTGCTGGACCAGTGCGAAAGCAGCCAGGCCGTGCTGCTGGGCGACGCCCGGTGCGCAGGCGCCCGGCAGCTGTATGACGCCCTGGGCCTGCCTCTGCGCATCCGCTCCCTCTGCGTCCCGGAGGCCGCCTGCAGCCGGCGGGAAAAGCCGGTAAAGCTTTACCTGGGCACGGTGCTTTCCCTGGATGAGGAAACGCTCCGGGAGGCCATGCAGGAAGCGTTCCGCTTTGCCCGGGAGGAAGATACGCGCATCCTGTACGTTTCCCCCACCGGCGCCTTAAAAGCCGACTGGGAAGCTGCCATCCGGGTGCAGTCCTCCGCCAATCCGCTGATCCCTGCCGATCCCATAGCGGCGCCGGAGGCTGCCGAAGCCCTGATCGCCCGTCCGGGCAGGCTGGGGCTGCTTTTGTGCCCGCCATATGCCGGCGGCATCCTGGAGGCCGCCGCTACCGCCTGCTGCGCGCATCCTGAAATCCTCTACGATTGTGCGCCGGGCGATCCTCTGGGCGTTTACGCGCCGCTGATTCCCTCCGGTTTGGAGGAAAACGCCGAGCCTGCAGAGCCTTTGCCGCCCTTTTCCGTGGCGCTGGCGGTGGCCCGCATGCTTCGCTTCTCCCTGCGCTTGTCCCGGGAAGCCGCCTGCCTGGACGCGGCCATCCACAACGTGCTGGCCAACCAGTCTTCCGCTTCCCCGGCCTCGGAGGGCGGAAAGTCCAGCCTGGACCTGATCTGCGATCAGATCGCCGTAGCCGGCGAACTGATGGGCAGAAGCGGCATCCTGGCGTAATATCTGATATATTTTAACAGCTGGAGAAAACCGCTCTTTAGAGCCTAAAGAGCGGTTTCCCCCGGACCCCTTTCCGAGAAAGGCACATGGGATACCATGCTAAAGCGGCATGTCTTTTTTTGTGTTCCGGGATATCTGGTTTTTTGATCGTTGGATGCGTTTACTGGTCGTAATCATCCAGGAAGGAGTATTCCTTGCCCCGGTATTTCCATTTCACCATGGTGTCCAGCTGCAGGGTATGGATGCTGGCGAAAATATTGTCTTCGATGCTGGGATTGTTCTTTTTCAGCTGTTTGATGAGCTGCTTGATTTCCAGCCTTTTGGAAGCGCCGTGATCCTGCGCCGCGTTTTCGGTGAAGCGGCAGGCGCACTGGATGAACTTCAAATCGTTGGCCCGCTGCCAGGCGATAATGTCTTCCTCATGCACCAGATACAAAGGACGGATCAATTCCATTCCGGGAAAATTCTTGGCCTTCAGTTTGGGGATCATAGCCTGGAGCTGTCCCCCGTAAAACATGCCAAGCAAAGTGGTGCCGATCACATCGTCAAAATGGTGCCCCAGAGCGATCTTGTTGCAGCCCAGGTCCCGGGCTTTTCCGTACAGGCAGCCCCGGCGCATCCGGGCGCAAAGGAAGCAGGCGTTCTTGTCCTGCGCGTTGGCCACCTCGAAAATATCGCTGTCAAAAATCGTGTAGGGCAGCTCCAGAAACTGGGCGTTCTGCTCGATCTGCCTGCGGTTTTCCGGGCTGTAGCCGGGATCCATGATCAAGTATTCCACATCAAATGGGATTTCCGTATGCCGATGCAGGATGTGCATCATCTTGGCCATCAGCATGGAATCCTTGCCGCCGGAAATGCACACGGCGATCTTATCCCCCGGCTTGATCAGTTCATACCGCTTGATGGCTTTGCAGAACGGGCTCCACAATTCCTCATGATAACGGCGGACAATGGTCTGCTCCACCATCTGACAGGGCGTAAATACCCGGCTCATGGTGTTTCTCCTTTGTGCTTCACTTTTTTCGCTTTATCCATTTCCTGAAGTCCTGGCTCAATTCCGGCCCGGTCCATGCGCAGATAGCGCTTCAATTCTTCCACATACCTTTCGCCCGCCGCGCTGAGCACCTGGTTTTTCCGCGTGATCAGGCCCACCTCCATGTTGGTGTCGGCGCCGGCGTCTTCCGGATCATAGGGCACGGCGATATAATCGCTGCCGTTGAGCTCCTCACAGATAATGCCGGAGCAAATCGTATACGCGTTCAGCCCCACCATCAGGTTCAGCGCCGTGGCCCGGTCGCAGCATTTGATGATGCGGGGATAATCGTTGGTGGAGAGCAATTCTTCCGCCAGGTAGAAATTGCTGCTGTCCCCCTGCTCGAAAGCCAGGCAGGGATAAGGCGCCAGGTCGCCAAACGCAATGCTGGGCTGATGCGCCAGAGGGTGGCCCTTCCACAAATAAACATAGGCGCTGCAGGAAATCAAGGGCGTAAACTGCAGCTGATGGGAAGAGAGGATTTTCAAAATCGCCTTCCGGTTAAAATCATTCAGATACAGGATGCCGATCTCGCTCCGGGCGGCGGCCACATCGTCAATGACGTCCCGGGTGCGGGTCTCCCGGATGGCGAATTCATACTCCGCCACATCAAAGGTTTTCGTCAGCTCCACGAACGCCTTCACCGCGAAGGAATAGTGCTGGGCCGAAACGGCAAACTGCTTCCGGCGGGCATTCTGCTGCCCGTAGGCTTCCAGCAGGTTCTGGTACTGGCTGTACACCTGCCGCGCGTAGGGCAGAAACTGCAGCCCCTCCGCCGTCAGCGTCACGCCTCTGCCGGTACGGTTGAAAATGACGATGCCGATTTCCTTTTCAAGTTCCTTTACGGCATTGGTCAGGGAGGGCTGGGCCACGAACAGCTGCTCCGCCGCTTTATTGAAGGAGCCTGTTTCCGATATCCGGATCACATACAAGAGCTGCTGCAGCGTCATTCTCCCGCCTCCCAATTACCTACAGAATCAATAGTTAAATTATAAGGCTTCTTTGCGATCTGTCAAGCCGGAAATACGGCCGTCTCCGCGCAGAGCACAAAAAAGGCTGCCCGAAAGTATCTCCTTTCAGGCAGCCTATTTTGTCAGGACACGCTGTTATTCTACGCCGCTTCTCCTTTCCGGTCCGTCACACGGGCGCAGAGCACGGTCATATCATCCGGCGGCAGGCCGTCCTTGAGGATCACGGCCTCATGCAGCAGAGCGTCGGCAATGTGCTGGGGCGAATCGTTCCGCCGGCGGCGCACCAGATCGAGGATATCCTCTTCCGACGGGAACGCGTCGGCAATGCCGTCGCTCATGAGCAGCAGCAGATCGTTTTCCGCCAGTGTAAAGCGGTGCTCCATGGGCGCCACATGCTCAATGATTCCCAGCGGCAGCGCCTCCCCCTGGATCCACTGCGCCTTTTGCCCCTGCACCAGGATGGATGCGCAGGCCCCCAGCTTGTTCATGGCCGCTTCCCCAGTCCACAGGTCAATGAGGCACAGGTCCACCGTGGCGAATTTTTCTCCCCCCGCGGCGGAGATCATCACGCCGTTCACCGCCGTCATGGCCTGACCGCGGGTATACCCAGCCTCCAGGCACAGGGAAAGCATTTCCAGCGTTTTCCGGCTTTCATCCTGGGCCCCGGTGCCATGGCCCATGCCATCGCTGAGGGCCAGCACCATCCTGCCCCCGCTGAGGGGCTCCACCAGTACGGCGTCCCCGTTGTCCGGCGGCTGTCCGGCCGTTTTTTTCCTTTCCAGTGTAACGGCGCAGGCAGTGGCGATGCCGGCATGCACCGCAAGCGGCGGGCGTTCCTCCAGCATGATCCTGCCGCTCTGCCTTTCGGTGATTTCCAGATCAACGCCCAGATACGTGCCCACCTGTTTGGCCAGCGTCAATCCCGCCAGCGGCCGCAGGGACAGGGGCTCGCACTGCAGGCACACCGTCATCCGTCCGTCCACTTTTTTCACAAACGACGTTTTCCCGGGAAAACGCAGCGCTTCCAGCGCTTCGTCTGTCTGGGCTATCCAGTATTTTTCCTCGGTGTCCGCCTGCATGCCTTCCAGGCTGATGCGCTGCGCGGCCTGGGACAGGGCCGACAAATGCGTCTGCAGCATTTCCCTCTCATATTCCGCGCATACCGCCTGATTCTCGCGCTTCTGCTTTTCCTCATCCAGCCGGCTGAGGATCTGCGGGATCCTGGAGATCCTGGGGCATGCGGAAAAAAATCGGTTGATCACGGCGATATATTCTTCCGGATCACCGTTCCTTTCCGCCAGCGCCCGCATGCCTGACCGGGTGCTGTCGATCTTCTCATGCCAACAGACGGGCAGATAGTCGCATCCGGCGCACAGCGCTTCCGTAAGGCTTTCGCTTTCCTCTTCAGATGTAATCTTTTCCAGGCGGGGATGCGGCAGCGCGTCGGAAAGGCGCTCAATGGACCTCACCCAGCGCTGCATCTTCAGGCGGATATACGCATTGTCCCGGGGACGGTTCCACAGGATCCCCCGCACTCGCCCGGCCCCCGCCCGGGCCCATTTGGAGGGCAGCAGCGCAAAAACCAGCCCGCCCGCCAGCCCGGCGTAAAACAGCGCCGGCTGAAAGGAATAGGCGATCAGATAGGTCAGCGTCACGGAGGACAAAAGATAGACGCCCACAGCCAGCAGCCTGTTCTTGCCCTGAAACAGGCCGGCCATCAGCGCGCCGAAAGCCAGCAGCACCAGCAGCAGCGCGCTTTGCCCTCCAAGAAGCAATGCCAGCCCGCAGCCCATGGCGGTGCACACGCCTGCGGCGCTTCCAGCGGTCCAGGACAAAAACAGTACGAAAGCGGCGGATGCCATATAGCCGATATTCATCTGAAACGCCGAAAGCCGCGCAGCCCCCGCGATCATCAGCAGGGCCGGCAGCATAAGGCACAGGATATCGTCTTCCGTCCACTCCCAGGTTTTGTTTTTCCACAGCTGCGCGCACCGCAAAAGCGGAGGCATGGCGGCCAGCCCCAGCATGACCCCCGCCGATGAAAACAGCACCGTCTGCGCGTCCGGGGCAGTGATCATTTCCGGCACCGCCCGCACCATGAGGACACACAGCGTCAGAAAATAGAGATGACTGCGTTTTTTCCAGGGCAGGCGGATCACGGCAAAGCACAGCGCGCAAGCGGCAAACAGCCAGAAATCAGGCGGCAACCCCCAGGCGAAACGAAACGCAGCGCCCATCGCCAGCCCCATCACGGCCCCCTGCGCAGGGAGTCCTTCCGCCAGCAGCGCCATCAGGCCGCTGATGGCATAGGGCGAGGGAACAGACAGGCACTGGGCAATGCTGAACAGGAAAAACCCCGCCGTCCATGGCAGCAAGGATCCAAGAAAACGCATCTTCCGCTTCAGATCCGGCTTTTCTTTTTTGATTTGCTCCATGACGAGTCTTCTCCTGCCGGGCCGCAGCATTTCCATCCCATGCATGTCCATTCCTCCATCCATCCATGGATGCGATCATCA
>CAZQAM010000100.1:0-6505 GCA_964591355.1 uncultured Oscillospiraceae bacterium | reverse complement strand
CCAGGGCGGAAAAGACGCCCGAAGATTCAATGTTTTAGACGCGAAATAGTATGAGGTCCAGGAGATGAAGTCTCCTGGCGCGGTGGTTTGGAGGCCGCGGAGGCCTCCAATGTCTCCTCTGTAGATAATACAGGGAATCGTATCAATCCACCGGCGCGGTCCATACCGTTTTCACGATCTCCCGCGTTTCCCCCTGGTACAAACCAACGCCGGAAAATACCTTCTGAAAGCCGCACTTTTCCAGCACCCGCAGGGAGGCGGCGTTTTCCTTCAGGCACACTCCCGCAATCCGGGCAATCCCTAGCCGCCCGGCCATGACGGGCAGAAACGCCCGCACGGCCTCGGCGGCATAGCCCCGGCCGGTATAAGGTTTCGCAATATGATAGCCGATTTCCCAGCCGTCCTCCAGCCGGGCGGCCTGCACATAGCCGATGTTTTCCCCGGTTTTCAGCAGCACCGGATAGACGAAAGGCCCGTCGTCTCCATCATACCGGCTGATGAGAAAAGCCACAGCCTCCCGGGCTTCCGCTTCCGTTTCGAACACCTCGTCGGGCACGAAGCGCCGATTGTCCTCATCCAGGGAATTCAGGTGCACATTTGATGCCATCCCGATCTTGAATTCGGTGATGATCAGCCGGTCCGTTTCCACATATAAGGCATTTTTCATTTTCATTTTTTCCCTCCGGAAACTGCGCCGCGTATTCCAGCAGCGCCGTGTATTCCCGCAGGTACGCGCCGCGCTTTTCTTCATGGTCCGGGGCGTAATCGGCATGCCGTGAAAAAATGGAAAGCGCCTCCGCCCAAGGGATCCACCTTGGCACGAGCCCCCGGCGCCGTTCTTCTTCCGTCAGATGCACGGCGCCTTTTCCTGCGACGGCGCAGGTGAAATAGTGGCTGACGTAGCAGTATTCCCCGTAATACTCGCGCAGGATCAGGAACTGCACTTCCGGGCGCACGATGTATCCCGTTTCTTCCAGGATCTCCCGGGCGCAGCAGGCTTCGATGGTCTCTTCTCCCTCGAGCCCGCCGCCGGGGATCAGCCAGAGATCGGCGTTTTCCTCCCGGGAAAGCAGGATTTTTCCCTCCCGGATCACGATTCCCCGGCAGGCGACCCGGGTCTTTGTAAACGCAGGAAAGCGGTTATCCCCCAGGATCTCCAGGGTTTTCGCCATGTTACGCCTCCGCTTTCCCCAGGATCTCCATGGCCCGGTCCTCCTGGAACTGGTTGGTATACAGGCTGTAATACGCGCCCTTCAGACGAAGCAGCTCCTGATGGGTGCCCATTTCCCGGATCTTTCCGCCGTCGATGACCAGGATGCGGTCGGCCGTGCGGATGGTGGACAGCCGGTGGGCGATGATGAAGGAGGTGCGGCCGGTGAGCACCTTCGATATGGCGTGCTGGATGATCTGCTCGGTCTGGGTATCCACGGAGGAGGTGGCCTCATCCAGCACGAAAATGCGGGGATCAGCCAGCAGGGCCCGGGCAAAGGAAATCAATTGCTTTTCGCCGGTGGACAGGCGGTTGCCGCCCTCCCCCACGTCGGTATCGTAGCCCTTTTCCATTTTCAGGATGAAGCTTTCCGCGTTGACCATGCGGGCGGCCTGTTCGACCTCTTCATCGGTTGCGTCCAGCCGGGCATAGCGGATATTGTCCCGGATGGTTCCGGAAAAGAGCCGGGGCTCCTGGAGCACATAGCCCAGATTGCTCTGCAGCCACAATTGGCTGCGCTTTCGGTAATCCACGCCGTCGATTTTGATTTCGCCCCCGGTGGGCTCGTAAAAGCGGCACACCAGGTTCACCACGGTGGATTTGCCGGCGCCGGTGGGCCCCACCAATGCGATGGTCTCTCCGGCCCGCACGTGGAGATTGAAATCGGAGAGCACCTTTTCCCCTTCCTTGTACTGGAAATCCACGTGGGAAAACTCGATTTCGCCCCTGAGCGCCGGCCAGTTTTCCTTTTTGGGGTGGAAATTGTCGCCGAATTCCTTTTCCACTTCCGGGGTATCCACGATGTCCGGCTCGGTGTCCAGCAGCGTCATCACCCTTTCCGCCGCGGCCTGGGCGCTCTGCATTTCGGCAAAGACGTTGGCGATGTTGCGGATGGGCTCAAAGAACTGCACCGTGTAATTGAAAAACACCTGGAATACGCCCAGCGTCATGCCCCCGATCATCACTTCCCTGCCTCCCTGCCACAGGGCATACGCGGTGGCGAGGCTGCCCAGGGAGACCACGATGGGCATGTACAGCGCAGAGAGGGAGGCCGCCCGGACGGAGGAGGATTTCATTTCCCGGGTCAGGACCGTGAACTCCTCCATGTTCATTTCTTCCCGCACCAGGGTCTTGGTGGTCTTGGCGCCCATGATGCCTTCGTTGAAGGCGCCGGTGATCTGGCTGTTGGTTTTGCGCACCTGACGGTAAGCGTGAAGGATCCTCTGCTGGAACCACCAGGAGATCACTGCCAGGGGCGGCACCACCAAGAGCACCACCAGCGTCAGTTTCCAGTTGAGCACGAACATGGTGGCGCTGGCGGCCACGATCATCACGGCGCCCCAGGCCAGATCCAGCAGTGACCAGCCGATGGTCTCCGCCAGGCGCTGGGTATCGCTGGTCATGCGGCTCATGAGATAGCCCACCGGCATCCGGTCGTAGTAGGAAAAGGGCAGCTCCTGCAGTTTCTGAAAAGCCTTTTTCCGGATGGTATAGCAGGCGCCCACCTCGATCTTGCCGCCCAGGTACAGAAAGCGGTAGATGGCGTATACCTGCACCCCCAGCACCAGGAGATACACCACGATGAACCCGGGCAGGCCCTCCATGGTGCCATTACGGCCGGAAGTGGGGATGAAATGGTCGATGGCGTAGCTGGTGAGCAGGGGGAAAACCACGTCGCACGCCGCGGTAATGCCCATGGTGATCATCAGCCGGATCAGATCGCCGTGGTATTCTTTTGTATGCTGCAGGACTTTTTTCCACAGCGACAGGGAAAACCGTTTGGTATAGTCCTGCTCCTCAAACTGCTGCATAGCCCTTTTTCTCCTCTTTGAATTCTTCTTCCAGGGCGGTTTGGATATTGAAGATCCGGGCGTAGAGCCCGTCTTCATGGATCAGTTGCTCATGGGTGCCCTGCTGGGTCACGTGCCCGTCCTCCATCACCAGGATCCAGTCCGCCTGAGACAGGGTGACGATGCGGTGGCTGATGATGAGGGTGGTGGTATCCCGGCTGCGCTTCTTCAGCGCCTTGCGGATCTGGGCGTCGGTTTCGGTATCCACGGCGGAGAGGGAATCGTCGAAGATGAGGATATCGTTGTCCTTCATCAGGGTGCGGGCAATGGCCACCCGCTGCTTCTGCCCGCCGGACAGCGTGACGCCCCTTTCGCCCACCAGGGTATCAAAGCCCTTGTCGCTCTCCAGGATGAAGGCTTTCGCCGCCGCATCCTCTACCGCCCGGTCGATCTGCTCTTCGGTGGCGCCCCGCACCGCGATGGATACGTTTTCCCGGAGCGTCTTGGAATACAGGAAGGGCTCCTGCAGAACCAGCCCCACCCGGGAGCGCAGGTAATACCGGTCGATTTGATTGATGGGCGTGCCGCCGATGCGGATCTCGCCCTTCTTCACGTCAAAGAGCCGCTGGATCAGATGCACCACGCTGGATTTGCCGCTGCCGGTAGCGCCCAGGATGGCCACGGTCTTGCCCGCGGGGATGGTGAAATTCATATCCTTGAGCACTTCCCGGCCTTCATCGTAGGAGAAATAAACGTGATCGAACACGATATCTCCCTTGAGGGAAGGTTTCATGGCATTCGGCTCGTCGGGTTCCCGGGGCGTCCGCAATATCTCGTCGATACGGCCCAGGGACACGCTGCTCTTGCCCGCGTCGGACAGGATGCGGCCCAGCTGCCGGATGGGGAACAGCAGTTTCCAGATGTAGGACGTAAAAATGATCAGGGTGCCTACGGTGATTTCGCCCCTGATGGCGAAATACACGCAGCTCAGCAGCGTCAGCATGGACTGGATCATGCTCAGCAGATCGCTGGTGGCCCAGTACACCGCCAGCAGGGTGCAAAGCTTGAAGGTCTTCTTCCGGAAATCCTGGCTGACCTTATCGAATTTTTCCACTTCGTATTCCTGCTGCCCGAAGGCCCGCACCACCCGGACGCCGGTCAGGTTTTCCTGCAGCACGGCGCTCATTTTGCCCTCCGCTTCGTCAGAGAGGCGGAAATTTTTGATGACCCATTTGAAAAACAGGAAGGCGAACAGGAACAAGCCCGGCAGCATGATCATGCTGATCCAGGTGATTTTCGCGTTTTCCCGGAACAGATACACCAGCGCCACGGTGATCATCATCACCGCGTTGACCACCTGCATCAACTGCATGGACAGGAAGCGGCGCACCGTTTCCACGTCGGAGGTGCAGCGCTGCACCAAATCGCCGGTCTCCGCCTTCACGTGATAGGCAAAGGGCAGGCGCTGGATATGGCTGTACAGCTTTTCCCGCAGCGTCAGGGATACGTTTTCCCCGGCAATGGACTGGGCCCGGCCTTTCCCGAAGGAGAAAACGCCGCTGAGCAGGTTCAGCGCGATCAGCGCCAGGCCTACGATCCACAGGTTCCGCGCCATGAAATCCGGCCCGCCCAGGGAATCCACCCAGGCGTTAATGAACCCCGGCATGCGGGTGGGCTGACCCTGGAGATAATGGTCCAGGGTTTCCGCCAGCAGAACCGGCGTGATAAACTCGATGGTCACCGTAAACACGGTGCATACCAGCGCCAGCAAAAGATACCATTTGTTGTCCCGAAGCAGTTTCAGCATCAGGCGGGAGCTTCCTTGCTGCATAAAGGTGTTCACCCCTCAAAAATTCAATAGAAAAAGCCATCGGCGCGCTTTGCGGCTGATGGCCTTGTAAATCTGCTCCAGCGAGTTAACGCTGCGCAGTTTCCGGGCGGCCGCAAACGAGCGCAAAAATCCCCTTCACAGGCAGGGATGCAATTCTATTCTGACGGATTTTGATCATCGCTGCGGCCTCCTTTCTTTCAAAATTCCCCTTCAGTATAGCCGGGGTCATGGGAATTGTCAACCTTTTTGGGAAAATTTCACGCGGCGGCCGGAAATCCCGTTCCGGAGACAGAAGGCAAATACATTGAAAAAACAGGCAAAATACAGCAAAAAACCATCCCTTCTATTGCATTTCTTTTTTCCCATTTTATATAATAAACACCGTAAATTTCCCGCAAGGATACAAGGAGGTATCGGTGTATGAACGCTTACGTGGAAAAGGTATATAACGGCCTGGTGGAACGCAACGGCCATGAAAAGGAATTCCTGCAGGCCAGCAAGGAAGTGCTGGAAGCCCTGTCCCCTGTGTTCGACAAGCATCCCGAATACGAAGAAAAGGGCCTGCTGGAGCGCTTTGTGGAGCCGGACCGCATCATCATGTTCCGGGTGCCCTGGGTGGATGATCAGGGCAAGGTGCAGGTCAACCGGGGCTACCGCGTGCAGTACAACAGCGCCATCGGCCCCTACAAGGGCGGCCTTCGCCTCCATCCCAGCGTGAACCTGAGCGTCATCAAGTTCCTGGGCTTTGAGCAGGTGCTGAAAAACAGCCTTACCAGCCTGCCCATCGGCGGCGGCAAGGGCGGCAGCGATTTCGACCCCAAGGGCAAGAGCGACAACGAAGTGATGCGCTTCTGCCAGAGCTTCATGACCGAGCTGTACAAGTACATCGGCGCCGATGAGGATGTGCCCGCCGGCGATATCGGCGTGGGCGCCCGGGAAATCGGCTTCCTCTACGGCCAGTACAAGCGCATCACCGGCCTCTACGAAGGCGTGCTCACCGGCAAGGGCCTCTCCTACGGCGGCAGCCTGGCCCGGAAAGAAGCCACCGGTTTCGGCCTGTGCTATCTCACCAACGCCATGCTCAAGAAGCACGGGATCGAAATCCCCGGCAAGCGCGTGGTGGTGTCCGGCAGCGGCAACGTGGCCATCTACGCCGCGCAGAAGATCACGGAGCTGGGCGGCAAGGTCGTGGCCATGAGCGACAGCAACGGCTACGTGGTGGATGAAAACGGCATCAATCTGGATGTGGTGAAGCAGATCAAAGAGGTGGAGCGCGGCCGCATCAAGGAATACGCTGCCCGGGTGAAGGGCGCTGTGTACACTGAGGGCTTCCGGGGCATCTGGACCGTCAAATGCGATATCGCCCTGCCCTGCGCCACCCAGAATGAGCTGAATGAGGAAAGCGCCCAGGCGCTCATCAAGAACGGCGTCATCGCCGTGGCCGAGGGCGCCAATATGCCCACCACCTACGAAGCCACCCTGGCCCTTCAAAAGGCCGGCGTGCTCTTCGCTCCCGGCAAGGCCGCCAACGCTGGCGGCGTGGCCACCTCCGCCCTGGAAATGAGCCAGAACAGCCAGCGCCTCTCCTGGACCTTTGAAGAAGTGGACCAGAAGCTCAAGGGCATCATGAGATCGGAAGAGCACACGTCTGAACTCCAGTCACCGCTCATTATC
>CAZQAM010000099.1:0-6552 GCA_964591355.1 uncultured Oscillospiraceae bacterium | reverse complement strand
AAGCAAACTGATCCTGATCGCGGACGACGAGATCGGCATTCACGAGTCCCTGCGGATTTACCTGGCCCGGGAGAACTACGAAGTGTACTCCGTGTTCCGGGGGGACGATGTGATGGAGGCTTTCCAGCGCATGCGGCCGGACCTGGTGATCCTGGATATCATGATGCCGGGCCGCATGGGCACCCAGGTGTGCGCCGATATCCGGGCCATTTCGATGACCCCGGTGATCATGCTCACCGCCAAGGGGGAAGAGGTCGATAAATTGCTGGGCTTCGCCCTGGGGGCCGACGATTACATCGTGAAGCCCTTTTCGCCCCGGGAGATCGTGAGCCGCATCCAGGTGATCTTCCGCAGGATGAACCAGATGCAGTCCGCCCCGGAGCAGGGAAAGCTGACGGTGGGCAACACGGTGATCGATTTGAGGTGCTACGAGGTGCGGGTCAATGGCGAAAGCGTGCTGCTCTCTCCCAAGGAAGTGGAGATTCTGCATCTGATGGCCGGCCATCCCCGGCAGGTATTCACCCGGGAGCAATTGCTTGACAACATCTGGGGCTTTGATTTCAACGGCGATCCGAGGGTAGTGGATACCAGCATCAAGCGCATCCGCAAAAAGCTGCCGGAGGAAACGGACATCGTGCTCAAATCGGTGTACGGCGTGGGCTATAAAGTGGAGGGAAAAGAGGATGCCTAAGCAGTCCTCCCTGATCAGGCGGTTCTGGGTGCAGATGGTGCTGTGCATCGTGGGGATGTCATTGGTATTCATGGCACTGAGCAACTACCTGTTCAGCAACACCTATTCCGGCACCAGCTTCAGCAACATGCAGGAAGCGATCCGCCAGGCGAAACATCTGCTGGGCCGCTACACCGCCGGGGAAATCACCCGGGAAGAACTGCATACCGCCGTGAACCCCGCTTTGACCATCGACGGCGGCTTTTTCATGCTGCTGGACGGGGAGGAGCAGGTGCTGGCCTACACCGAGGCCGCGGCGCCTTATTTTGCCGGCGATATGCTGCCTTCCCTGCTCAGGGAGCTGCGGGAGGGCCGCAGCGCCTCCATCAAGAAAGAGGAAGGCAATACG
Source organism: uncultured Oscillospiraceae bacterium (assembly GCA_964591355.1). GTDB lineage: Bacteria > Bacillota > Clostridia > Christensenellales > Aristaeellaceae > RUG563. The sequence continues at coordinate 5,473 of CAZQAM010000099.1, read as the reverse complement.
CTGGTGCGCCTGGCGGGGGAGAAAACGAGGGACGGCATCGTTCTGGTGGGGCTGCCCACCCGGGTGTTCCGCGGCGCGGCCATCCATTACCGGAACAGGCTGCTCTTTGCCATGGCAGGCGTTTTGCTGGCGGTGATCCTGGGCACGCTCTGGGCGGCTGTGCGCACGGCGCGGCCCACCCGGATGATCACCGAAATGGCGGAAAGGCTGTCCGAGGGAGAGCAGATGATGGTGCCCGAAAACCTGCCGGGCAGGGAATTGCAGAAGCTGGCGGAGGCGCTCAACTACATGTCCCGGACAGTGGCCTCCTCCATCCGGGATCTGAAATACGAAAAGGAAACCATGGCCCTGATCCTGGAGGGCCTCAGCGAAGGCATCCTGGCCGTGGATGAAGAAGGCACCATCCTGCATGAAAACGAAGCGGCCTGGAAGCTGCTGGGAAGCCCGGAGGATCCGGCTTACCAGGCGGTGATGGCCGCCCTGCTGGAGGAAAACCGGGAGGACAGCTGGGACAGCCGGTGGACCGGCCGGGGGAGGACGCTGTATTTCGCCGTTTCCCGCCTGCCCTCCGGCGGCGCCCGCCGGGGCACCGTGGCCCTGATCCGGGATATTACAGAAGAAGAAAGGCTGGAGCGCACCCGGCACGATTACGTGGCCAATATTTCCCATGAGCTGCGCACGCCCCTTTCTTCCATCCGGGGCCTGGGCGAGGGCCTCCGGGACGGCATGGTGACCGAGGAAAAGGACAGGATGCGCTATTACAGCATCATTGTCGATGAAGCCGACCGGCTCTCCCGGCTGGTGAACGATCTGCTGGAATTGTCCAGCCTGCAGTCGAACCCCGCCGCCTTTGATATGGAAACGGTGGACCCGGGTGAGCTGATCTATGATCTTTACGACCGGAACGCCTCTCTGTTCGCCGAAAAAAAGATCCTGTTTGAGCGCGCGCTGCCCAAGGAGCCGCTGCCGCCCATCCTCTCCAATGAGGACAGGCTGGCCCAGGCCCTGACCATTTTCCTGGACAACGCCCGGAAATACACTTTGGAAGGCGGCAGCGTCACCCTGGGGGCGGAGAGGACAGAGGGGTGCACCCGCTTTTTCGTGCGGGATACGGGCATCGGCATGGATGAGGAGACAAAGGCCATGGCCTTCGAGCGCTTCCACCAGGCGGAGAAGGGCCGCAGCGACAAGGGCAGCGGCCTGGGCCTGGCCATCGCCCGGGAGGTGCTGCAGAAAATGGAGATCGCGATCCGGGTGGAAAGCGAAGTGGGAAAGGGCAGCGAATTTTCCTTTGTGATCCAGGATGCGGAGAAATAGTTTTCAATTGTCGAAAAGTATGCTATACTGGGTTCCGGTATTTCTTTTTCTTTGGAGGTCGGTTTTATGTTCGGCAAAATGATGAACAGTTACTATTACGGCAAAAGCGGGAAAGGGGATTTTAGGAAGGAAGACCTGCCCAAGAACCGGTGGCAGCTGTTCTGGCAGATGCTGCGGGTGCGCATGTCCGCCCTGTTCCGGCTGAACCTGATGGCGGTGGCCGCCTGGCTGCCCCTGATCATCCTGATCGCGCACTGCCTGTCCACGGTATTCAACGTGATGGTGGTCAGCGGCAATTATATGCAGTATCTGGAAACCGGCGATCTGGGCAGCCTGACGGAAGAACAGGTGCAGGCCATTGCCGCTGCCGGGATCAATATGGATCAGGCGGTGGCGGAATCCGTCTATTCCATGATCTCCATGTTCTGCCTGTGGTGCATCCCCTGCATCCTGATCACCGGCCCCGTGAAAGCGGGCCTCGCCTATGTGACCCGCAACTGGGCCCGGGACGAGCATGCCTTCATCTGGGCGGATTTCAAGGATGCGGTGAAGGAAAACTGGAAGCAGGCCCTGGGGGTTTCGGCCATCACGTCGGTGATGCCCATCATTGTGTATATGGCGTATCAGTTTTACGGGGAACAGGCCAGGCAGAGCATGATCTTCAGGGTGCCGCAGATGCTGGTGGTGTTGCTGGGGGTGGGGTGGGCCCTGAGCTGCCTGTTTTTGTATCCCTTGATGGTGAGCTATCGGATGACTTTCCGCCAGCTGCTGAAAAACGGCCTGATCATGGCCATCGCCCGGCTGCCGCAGACCGCGGGGATCCGCCTGCTGCTTCTGGTGCCCACGCTGATTTTCGGCGTGGTGTTCGTGCTGACGCTGTCTCCCATCGCTTTCCTGCTGTGGGGCGCTTATTACATCCTGCTCGGCTACGCCCTGGGGCGCTTTATCGACGCCAGCTACACCAACGGCGTGTTTGACCGCTTCATCAATTCCCGGATGGAGGGCGTGCAGATCAACCGCGGCCTGGCCAGCGAAGACGAGGACGACGAGGAAGACGAGGAAGAAAACACCCCGGCGGAGAGCGATCCCCGGTAAAGCCGCATGAGAATCACGGTACGTGCGCATCCTATCCTCCGCAGGAGATGATGGGATGCGCACGCTTTCGCAGATGGAACGCTGCAAATATGAAGTGGCCCGGGAGCTGGGTTTGCTGGAAAAACTGACGCAGGTGGGCTGGGCCGGGCTGAGCACCGCGGAGAGCGGGCGCATCGGCGGCCTGGTCGGCGCCCGGATGAAGCAAAAGAGGAAGGAAGAAGCATGTACACCGCCTTTGCCCGCGTCTACGACGCGCTGATGGCCACGGTGGATTACGCCGCCTGGGCAGAGCACTATGCTGCCCTGATGAAGGGATGCGGCGTGCCGGCAAAAGGCAGGGTCATGGAGTGCGCCTGCGGCACCGGCGCCCTGACGCTGCTTTTTCGGCGGATGGGCTATCAGGTCACCGGGGTGGATCAGTCGGAAGCCATGCTGGCCGCGGCCATGGAAAAGGCAAGGAACGCCGGGCTGACCATCCCCTTTGTCCGGCAGGATATGTGTGCCCTGACGGCGCCGGGGCCGGTGCATGCGGTGCTGGCCACCTGCGACGGAGTGAATTATCTTACCTCCCCGGATCGGGCAAAGGCTTTTTTCCGGGCGGCCTATGGGGTATTGAAGGCAGGCGGCGCGCTGATTTTCGATGTGTCCACGCCGGAAAAGCTTTCCGGCACCCTGGGCGATCATACCCTGTTTTCCGATGACGAGGAGATCGCCTATATCTGGCGCAATCATTACGACGCGAAGTCTTCCTGCCTGCAATTGGATCTTTCGCTGTTCGCCCGCCGCCCGGACGGCGCGTATGACCGGTTGGAGGAGCGCCAAACGCAGCGGGCCCATACAAGGCGGGAGCTCCGGGGCTGGCTGAAGGAAGCGGGCTTTACCGGCATTTCCTTTTACGGCCGCCTGCGCAGCACCCCGCCCCGGATGGGGGATGACCGCTGGCACGTGACGGCCCTCAAACCCGCGCCTTGATAGAATGAAAATAAAAAACAGGCATTGCTGCGAGAACACGCTCAGCAATGCCTTATACTATTTCGCGTCTAAAACATTGAATCTTCGGGCGTCTTTTCCGCCCTGGCAGTGCTTCATTCCGGTCAACGTAGCGCTGCTACGCCTCCCTTCATTCAGCTTTGCCAGGACAAAAAATCCATCCCGAATCTTTCAATTTTTTAGACGAGAAATAGTATTATTTATATCCCATGGCGGCTTTCTCGGAGGGGGCCCGGGGAGGCACTCTTTCACCCTGAAAGAGCGCCTCCCCCGGAAAACCTACACTCCCGTTCCTTACGCCTCCCGCCCGATGGTGGCCTTGATGCGGCGCACGCCGGCGGAGGAGGATTCTTCCTTCTGGATCTTGAAGGACTTGAGGTCCCCTGTGTTGGCGGCATGGGGGCCGCCGCAGATTTCCTTGGAGAATTCACCCATGGTGTACACCTTGACCCGCTCGCCGTATTTGCTCTCGAACAGCCCCATGGCGCCCTGGGCTTTGGCTTCGGCCACGGTCATTTCTTCCATGGTGACGGGGGCCTTCGCCTCGATGGCCACATTGACCAGGCGCTCCACTTCCTGCAGTTCCTCGGGGGTCATTTTCCGGCCGAAGGTAAAGTCGAAACGGAGGCGCTCGGCGGTGATATTGCTGCCTTTTTGATGCACTTCGTCACCCAGTACTTTCCGCAGGGCGGCCTGCAAAAGATGGGTGGCGGTGTGCAGGCAGGCGGTCTGCTCGCTGTGATCGGCCAGGCCGCCTTTGAAGCGCTGCTCGGCGCCGGCGTGGCTGGTTTCCTGATGCTGACGGAAGCGCTGGGCAAAATCCTCCTCGTCTACCGTCAGGCCCTTTTCCGCCGCCAGCTCTTTGGTCATTTCAATGGGGAAGCCGTAGGTGTCGTAGAGCTTGAAGGCGCTGCGGCCGTCCAGCACCGAAAGGGTTGCGAGCCGGGCGCTGACGGCGGCTTTCAGATCTTCCAGGCCGCCCCGCTGGGCCGCCTCGATGATGGGCATCAGGTCGGGGGAGGGCCGCAGCTTTTTCGTTTGGGCATGATTCTGGGCGCAGGCTACGGGATCCGGGTCGGCCAGGATGCTCTCCAGCAGCGACCGGGTATTCACCACGTTATTGTATACCTTTTCAAATTCCTTCTCGCCCTGCTTCAGGGTGCGGGCGAAGCGGTCTTCCTCCAGCTTCAGCTGCTCCAGGACGAAGGCGGCGTTTTCTTTCAGCTCGGGATATACTTCGCTGTACTGGTCGATGATCACCTGGGCGATTTCGCAGGTGAAGCCGCTTTCCATGCCCAGCTGCATGGCGTAGCGCACGGCCCGGCGGATCAGGCGGCGCAGGATGTAGCCCTGGTCCACGTTGGAGGGCGACACGCCCCGGGGATCCCCCAGGATGAAGGTGGCGGTGCGCATATGGTCGGCAATGATACGGAAGGCCTTGGTGGTTTCCTCATCGGCGCCGTAGCTCTTTCCGGACAGGGAAGCGATCTTCTCCAGGATCCGGGCGAAAATATCCGTTTCGTACACGCTCTTTTTGCCCGTCAGCACGCATACCGTGCGCTCCAGGCCCATGCCGGTATCCACGTTTTTCTGGGCCAGAGGAAGGAAAGAGCCGTCGGCCTGCTTGTTGTACTGCATGAATACGTCGTTCCAGATTTCCAGGTACGCGCCGCACTTGCAGGCGGGGGAGCAGTCCGGTCCGCAGGGCTCCTTCACGATCATGAACATTTCGGTGTCCGGGCCGCAGGGGCCGGTGATGCCGGCGGGGCCCCACCAGTTGTGCTCCTTGGGCAGATAGAAGAGGTGATCGTCTTTGACGCCGCAGGAGCGCCACAGATCGGCCGCTTCCTCGTCCCGGGGGCAGTCGCTGTCGCCCTCGAAGACGGTGAAGGCCAGCTTGTCCTTATCGATGCCCAGCCATTTTTCGCCGGTCAAAAATTCCCAGCTCCAGGGGATCATTTCCTTTTTGAAATAGTCGCCCAGGCTCCAGTTGCCCAGCATTTCAAAAAAGGTCAGGTGGCTCAAGATCGGAAGAGCACACGTCTGAACTCCAGTCACCGCTCATTATCGC
>CAZQAM010000098.1:0-6553 GCA_964591355.1 uncultured Oscillospiraceae bacterium | reverse complement strand
AAATTGCCGGTTTTCCAAGCCATGCCGCATCCGCAAGCGGCGGGGTTCGGGGAGGGATGCCCTCCCCGATGGGGTCCGGGGCAAAGCCCCGGCGCATAATCCCCGGCTTTTTTTCCCATACTCCTTGTAAAGAACCCCAAGGAGGCGCGCATGCAGGCAGAAGAAGTGCTGACGGAGGAATACCGCCGGAACGCGGCGCTGATCCGCCGGTATGCCCACGCGGAGGAAAGCGAGGATGTGGTGATCCGGGAATTCCGGGTCCTGGGCGCGGACGCGGCCATTATTTACGTGGACGGCCTGGCAGGGGAGGACAAAATCCAGCGCTTCCTCATGCAGCCGCTGCTTTCTGCCCCACCGCCCCGGGATGATACGCCCCTGGATACCTTTCTGGCCCGCCAGGTGCTGCCCCTGAGCGCCGTGACCCCCACCGCCCACCTGTCCACGCTGCTGAATCGCGTCTTCAGCGGGGATGCGGGGCTCATTGTGGACGGCATGTCCGGCGCCCTGGTGGCCGATGTGAAATGCTTCGCCCACCGGATGCCGTCAGAGCCGGTCAACGAATCGGTGGTCATGGGGCCTCACGAGGGATTCAACGAATCCCTCCGGGACAACGTGGTGATGATCCGGCGGCTGATGCGGAGCCCCGCCCTCATCAGCGAAAATATGGCCGTGGGGGACGAGATCCCCACGCGGCTGTGCCTGATGTACCTGCAGGGCGTGGCGAAAGCGGAAACCGTGGCGGAGATCCGCCGGCGCATCGAAGGCTGCCGGATCGACTATGTATCCTCCCTGGGCATGTTGGAGCAGCTGATCGAGGACCGGCCTTCCTCCCTGCTGCCCCAGGCCGTGGCCACCGAGCGGCCGGACCGGGCGGTGAGTTTTCTGAACGAAGGGCAGATCCTCCTGGCCATGGAGAATGCCCCCGCCGTGCTTGCGCTGCCCGCCACGCTGCTGCACCTGTTTCACGCCCCGGACGATACCGCCCAGCGCTGGCCCTACGGCACCTTCCTGCGCATCCTTCGCCTGTTTGGCCTTCTGATCGCTTTGATCCTGCCGGGGCTTTTCATCTGCCTGACGGCGTATCATCCGGAGGGCATGTCCCTGTCGCTGCTGACGTCGGTGATGGAAAGCCAGGAGCGGGTGCCCTTTTCCCTGTTCACTTCCACCCTGCTGATGCTGCTGGTGTTCAGCCTCATCAGCGAGGCCGGGGCCCGGGTTCCCGGGGCCATGGGCAGCAGCATTTCCATCGTAGGCGGCCTGATCCTGGGCCAGGCGGCGGTGCAGGCCGATCTGATCAGCCCGCTGGTGATCATCGTGGTGGCCCTCAGCGGCCTGGGCAGCTACGCGGTGCCGGCCTATTCTTTGACGCTGGCGGTGCGCATGGCGCAGCTGTTCCTGGTGCTGTTATCCGGCCTGGCGGGATTGCCGGGGCTGATCCTGGGGCTGTTTATATTGACAGAGCACCTGTGCGGCCTCACCAGCCTGAATGTGCCCTTTCTTTCGCCCCTGACCCCCCGGCGGCCCGCCGGGGAGGACGCTGTCATAAAACCGCCGGTGTGGCGCCAGCGGCTGCGGGGCATGCTGGCGGCGGCCGGGGCCGTGCGCAGGGTCCCAAATGGCCCCATGCGCGCCTGGGAGCAAAAGGAGGACGGCCATGGAAAATGACCGTGCCCGGGAAGCGCAGACATTGTGCGGCCTGCGCGCCGGCATCGCCCTGTACGGGCAGATCCTGGCGGGGCTGAGCCTGTTTGGGACGGCATACGCCGGCAGCCCGGCCTGGCTGTGCGTGCTGGGGACGGCGCCGTATCTTTTTTTGTGCCGCTTTTTATCCCGCCGGGAGGCGGCCCTGGGCAAAGTCTCCCAGCTTGCCGCCGCTGCGGCCGCCCTTCTGGACGCGCTGGCGGTCTGTGTTCCGCTGTGCTCCCTGTGCCAGAAATTGCTGAGCGGACTGCACCCCTGGGCCGCTGCGGCGATCCCGGTCGGCTTCGCCGTTTTCGCCGCAGGCGGGAAGAATCGGGCGCTGGGCATCCTCAGCCGCCCCGCCGCGTGGTTCATTTTTCTGCCGCTCCTCCTCTGCGCCGCCGCTCTTCTTGGGCAAACCAGCGTCAGCCGGCTGTTTCCGCTGCTGGGCCGGGGGATCGGCAGCATCGGCATAGGCGCGGCGTGGATGTGCGGCTGCGTCTCCTGCGCATGCCTGCCAATGGAGCCTCCCGTTCGGGGATCCCGCCGGCCCCTGGCCCCCCTCCTGGCAGGGCTGCTGCTGGGGGCGGCCACCGCGGCGTTCCATGCCCTGCTCCTTCCCTACGCGGCGCTGACGCGCCCTTCCTCCCCGGCGGAAAAGCTGACCCTGCTGAATCGCTTCTTTGCTCCCGCCTGGGCATGGCCGCTGCTGATCTTTGCGCTGATCCTGCTCCTGTTTTTTGCGCTGTCCTCTGCGCTGGATACCGCCGTGGGAATGCTCTGCGCCGCCGGGGGGCAGCCCCAAAATGCCCGGCTGTTTTCCATTCTGTTCGCGCTTTTTCTGCTGCCCGCCGGCGCGGCGCAGAGCCGGGCGCTTTTGCGGATCCTGATTTGGGCGCTGCCTGCCCGGGCCCTGCTGACGGCCGGTCTGCTGCTTTGCCTGAACCTGAAAAAAGGGAGGGCTTCCCGTGCGTAGATATGTGGCGCTGGCGCTGCTGGCGGTGCTGCTGGCCCTCTCCTCCGGGCGGCAGATGGAGGAAGAACTGCTGGTGATCGTACTGGCGGCGGACCGGGAGGAAGACGGCGGCATCCGCCTGACGGTGAAGGCCCCCGCCGCTGCCGGCCAGCAGGAGGATGACAGGGGGTATTTGACCCTGGAGGCATCGGGAAAAAGCTTCGCGGAAGCCATGATGCTGCTGCACGCCTCCACGCCCCGGAAGATCGATTTTTCCCAGGTCCGGGAAATCATGATCAACAGCGCGGCGGCCGAAAGCCCTCTTTTGTTCCCGCTGCTTTTCCAGATCAGTGAGCTGCCCCGGATGCGCAGCGCCGCGGCGGTGGTGGTGTGCCGCGGCAGCGCCTGTGAGATGGCCCGGCTCATCAAGCCCTACATGGGCCTGCGCCTGAGCCGATATACCGAAGACAGCCTGTCCGACACCGCTTCCAAGGGTTTTACCCCCTCCACCACCCTGGCCGAAGCCTTGCGGGAGGAGGGCAGCGGGCTCAGGGATCCCCTTTTGATCCTGGGGGCTGTCAATCCCCGGTCGGGAGACAATCAGGAAGGCGGCAAAGCGGGCGTCTCCTCTTCCTCGTCCGGTCAGGGCCTGAACGTCCTGGCGGGCAGTCTGGACAGAAGCAGCGCCGATCCCATTGATCTTTTCGGCGCGGCAGCCACTGACGGGGAAAAAGTGACGGGCTGTCTCACCGGGGATGAAATGGCGCTGCTGCACCTGCTCACCGGCAGCGGCCATTTCTATGCCGAAAACCTGAATGCGCAGCCCGTCACGCTGCACGCGAGAGGCCCCGCCCAGCTGCAAATCGACCTGGACGCGCGCCCTATCCGCCTGATGATCCGCCTCCTGTGCGATGTGCGGCTGTCTCCCGCCGCGGCCGTGGATGAACAGGCGGTGCGGCATCAAATCGAGCAGTCTGTTCTTTCCTTGCTCCGGCATCTGCAGCAGCTGGAGTGCGACGCGCTGGGATTCGGAGAAAAGGCCGTGCGGCACACCTGGCTCCTCCGGGACTGGGAGGCGCTTCATTTCAAGCAGCTGTACAGGGAAGCGGCGGTGGATGTATCCTTCTCCCTGCGCGTCCGCACCGACTAAAGCAGGCGGATCGCCGCCAATAAAAGATACCCGGGCAGACCCAGGCAGGCTACCGTCAGGGCGCCGGGGCCGCTGAGCCCCGCGCCTCCCGCTGCGCCGCTGAGCAGCAGCAAAAGGGCGGCGCAGCAGAGCCTTTTTGCCGCCCTGCCGGCCCGGCTTCCGGGCACGATCCACAGCGCAATGCAGGCCAGAAAGGCCACCATCCCCGCCACGCCCGCAAGAAACAACCAATGCTCCCTGTCCATGAGAAATCCCTCCCCCGCAGCCTATGCCCGGCGATTGACAAATATGCATACCGGGGTGTAAAATAGGGCATCCTTTCCATTGTTTGGAGGTATGGACATGGGCATCATTCCTTCCCGGAATCTGGAAGATCAGCGCCGCGAGGAGAACGGCGTCATTTATTTTGACCGGGGCACCGTGACTGGCAAAAACGGCCGGAAATACGACCGCTTCGCTATCCAGACGCATTTTGTGCAGCGGGGCGAAAGCCAATCCGCCCTGGTGGAAAAATATGTGCGGCCCCTGTACCGGGAAGGCGATGTGCTTTCCTTCGGCGCCAAGGTCATGTGCATGTGCGTGGAATCGGTCAAGACCCGGGATGAAGTGAAGCCCGGCTTCTGGGCCAATCTCCTGTGGCGTTTCGCCGGCATCAACCATACGGGGGTGGGCATGCACGAGCCTTATAAACTGCAGTTGGTCATTGATATCTGCGGCCTGCCCCGGGTGCTGCTGGCGGTATTCTGCTCCGCGGTCACCAAGCCTTTCGGCATCAAGGGCGTGTTCTACAAGGTCTGCGGCAAGGGCGTGGGCGGTATCGACGGCTTCTATTTCCGCTCCAGCTTCGACCTGTACAAGGAAATGGCCCTGATCAATCCGGACAACCCAACCGAACTGTGCAACCAGCTGTATCAGGAAACCGGTATCCCCGTGGTGCTGATGGATGCCAACGACCTGCAGCGGGATCAGTTGGGCAAATCGGACGGCTTCCCTCTCACCGACGAGGAAATCCAGGACGCTATGCAGGACAATCCCTCCGGCCAGGGCGACGAACTGACGCCTCTGATCCTGATCAGGCCTTTGTCATAACGTTTTTTCTCCCTGATGCATCCATTGGGGAGATTTTCTCTTTTATCCCACGATTTCCAGGAGGCTGCCATGATGGCTGATGAAAATACCCGCTATCTTTCCCCCTTCTCCACCCGGTATGCCAGCGACGAAATGCAGTTCCTGTTTTCCGCGCAGCACAGATTCACCCTGTGGCGGAAACTCTGGATCATGCTGGCCGAAGCAGAGCAGGCCCTGGGCCTGCCCATCACCGACGCGCAGATCGCCGAAATGAAGGCTCACGCGGAAGACATCGATTTTGACGCCGCCGCCGCGTATGAAAAGCAATTGCGGCATGACGTGATGGCCCACATCCACGCCTGGGGTGACCAGTGCCCCCTGGCGCGGCCCATTATCCATTTGGGAGCCACCAGCTGCTATGTGGGGGACAACGCCGATATCCTGATCCTGCGGGACGCGCTGAAACTGGTCCGGGGCCGGCTGATCGCCGTCATCCGGGCGCTGAGGGATTTCGCCGGAAAGTACGCCGATCTTCCCTGCCTGGGCTATACCCATTTCCAGAGCGCCCAGCCCACCACCGTGGGCAAGCGCGCTGCCCTGTGGCTCAATGACCTGACGCTGGATCTGGAGGAAGTCAATTTCTGCCTGGATACCTTAAAGCCCCTGGGCTGCAAAGGCACCACCGGCACCCAGGCCAGCTTCCTGGAATTGTTTGGCGGGGATTATGAAAAGGTCAAACAGTTGGACGCGATGATCGCGGAAAAGATGGGCTTTGCCGCCGCTGTGCCGGTATCGGGGCAGACCTATTCCCGCAAGACAGACGCCCGCATCCTCAGCGCCCTTGCCCAGATCGGCCAGAGCGCCCATAAATTCGCCAACGATATCCGCCTGCTGGCCCATGAAAAAGAAATCGAGGAGCCCTTTGAAAAGCAGCAGATCGGATCTTCCGCCATGGCGTACAAGCGCAATCCCATGCGCTCTGAGCGCATGACCGGCCTGAGCCGTTTTCTGATGACCAACGCCCAGAATGCCGCCCTCACCGCCGCTGAGCAGTGGCTGGAGCGCACCCTGGACGACAGCGCCAACCGCCGCCTTTCCCTGGCGGAAGGCTTCCTCTGCTGCGATGCCGTGCTGGCGCTGTACCTCAATATCGCCTCCGGCCTGGTGGTCTATGACCGGATGATCGAAAAGCATCTGCGGGAAGAATTGCCTTTCATGGCCACCGAGAATATCCTCATGGACGCCGTGGCCCGGGGCGGCGACCGGCAGACGCTGCATGAAAAGATCCGCGTGCATTCCATGGAGGCCGCCCGGGCTGTCAAAATGGAGGGCAGGAAAAGCGATCTCATCGCCCGCATCGCCGCTGATCCCGCCTTCCAGGCGGATGAAGAAGCGCTGGAAAAGACCCTGGACCCCGAAAACTTTATCGGCTGCGCCGCGCTGCAGACCCGGGAATATCTGCGGACCGTGATCGATTCGCTGTTGGCAGCTTATGAGGGAAACAGCGTGGCAGTCAAGGATATTACGCTGTAAAAAGAAGGACTTTCGAGGCCTCCGCGGCCTCGAACTCCGCGGCAGGGGACTCCCCCGGCACAGGTTGTCGAAAAGTTTTCGACAACCTGCGAATGAAACCGGAATTGAAATTCCGGTTTCATTCGGCACATCAATTTCTTGCAAAATGGCATTTTCGCAAGCGAAAA
>CAZQAM010000097.1:0-6589 GCA_964591355.1 uncultured Oscillospiraceae bacterium | reverse complement strand
ATGGTGCCGTGGCGGTTCAGATGATCCTCCGTCACGTTCAGCACCGCGGCGGTGAGGGGATGGAAGGTCTCGGTGGTCTCCAGCTGGAAGGAGGATACCTCCGCCACCAGCACATCGTTCCAGCGGCTTTCCAGGGCGGCAGCCGACAGGGGATAGCCGATGTTTCCCGCCACGTATGCGATCCTGCCAGCTTCCTTGAAGATGGCGCCAAGCAAAGATACGGTAGTGGTTTTCCCGTTGGTGCCGGTGACGGCCACCAATTGCCCCCGGGCGATGCGGGAAGCGATTTCAAGTTCACCGCTGACAGGAACGCCGGCCTCCTTCGCCGCCTTCACAATGGGCGCGTCGATGGGCACGCCGGGGCTGATAATCAGCAGATCCTGGCCCTTCAAAGCATCGATGCCATCCTCTCCCAGACGGAAGCGGATAGGCAGCGCTTTCAAATCCTCCAGCTGGTCGCCGAAAGCCTCCGCGGGCTTCAGATCATTGACCGTCACCGCCGCGCCTTCCCGGTACAAAAGCTGCGCCAGGGCCACGCCGCTGCGGGCCATACCCACGATCAGCACCTTTTTCCCCGCCCAGGGCGAAGGCTGCGCCCCCTCCGCGGCAAAATGCCGCCGGGTACCGAAAGCATACAGCGATTCCCGCATGGCCCACTTTCCCTCCTTTAAATCAAACGAGGTATCCAAACTGCCCAAATGGGCAGCAATTGATCAGTAAAACGCGCTCAGGGATACCACTGCCAGCACGCTGAGCACCAGCGTCACAGCAGCGTACATCACCACGATCTGGTTTTCCTTCATGCCGGACAGTTCAAAGTGGTGATGGATCGGCGCCATTTTGAAGATGCGCCTGCCCTGGCCGTATTTCTTTTTGGTGTATTTGAAATATCCGGTCTGCAGCATCACGGAAACGGAGCTCATGATGCAGGTAAAGCAGATGGGGATCAGAAGGAACTGGCATTTCATCAGCATGGCGATTCCCACCATGGCCCCGCCGATGAACATGCTGCCGGTGTCCCCCATGAAGATTTTGGCGGGGTGCCGGTTGTAATGCAGGAAGCCAAGGGAAGCCCCCACCAGCGCAAAGCACAGCAGGGCGACGGTCTGATAAAACCCCTCGGGCCGCGTAAGCCTGCCCGCCGACAGGAACACGGCGATAATGCCAAAAGCCGTCATGCCCACCACCGTGACTGAGGAGAGGATGCCGTCCACCCCGTCCTGCAGGTTGGCGGAGTTGGTGATGAACATCACCAGCACCGTCATGATGGGAATATAGAAATACCCCAGATCCCAGCTTTTGTCCGTGAAAGGAAGCAGAACGTCGCTGCCGATGAAGAAATAGCAGTACAGGGAAAAAATCAGCCCCACGATCATCTGCCCGATGAGCTTCTGCCGGGGCTTGAGGCCCTCATGGTCTTTTTTGACATCCTTGATATAGTCGTCCGGAAAGCCGAACAGCGCCATGCAGCCCAGAGTGATGAACAAAAGCGGCCACAGGGCGTTCGAAAAATCAAAGCGCCAATGGTTTTTGACACCCAGGATCACTGCCGTCACCGTCAGCACCATCGTGGTGGCGCCCGCCGTCACGATGCCGCCCATGTTGGGGGTGCCCTGCTTGGCCAGATGAGCCTGAGGGCCCTTATCGTAGATGGTCTGGCCGAACTTGAGCTTCTTCAGGTACGGCAGAAAATACGGCATCACCAGAAAGACCAGGGCCATGGCCACCGCGGCGGAAATCATGCAAAACCAGAACATGCAGACGGATCTCCCTCTCGTGTAATGCTTTCCCCACAGGGAACGTCAGGACGCGCTCATTTCCCTGAGCAGCTCCTGCACCACCGTTTTTTCATCAAAGGGGCGCTTCACCCCCATGATCTCCTGATAGGTTTCGTGGCCTTTGCCGGCCAGGATGATGATGTCCCCCTCCCGGGCCATTTGCAGGGCGTAACGGATGGCTTCCCGCCGGTTTTCGATGACGGTGTACTGCCCGCCGGTGGGCCGGATGCCCTCTTCGATGGAAGAGAGGATCTCCATGGGATCCTCGGTGCGGGGATTGTCGCTGGTGAGGATGGAATAATCCGCCAGCCGCCCGGAGATTTCTCCCATGATGGGGCGCTTGAGATGATCCCGGTCGCCGCCGCAGCCAAAGAGCGAGATCACGCGGCCCCGGGCGAATTCCTTCACCGCCGTCAGGATGTTTTCCAGAGCGTCCGGGGAGTGGGAATAATCCAGAATCACCTTGTAGGGCGTGTGGGTATCCAGCATTTCGGCCCGGCCCGGCACAGATTTCACCTTTTCCAGGGCGGATGTGATGATCTGCGGCTTCACACCCATGATCAGGCCCACGGCAGTGGCCGCCAGGGCGTTGTATACGTTGAAAATGCCGGTCAGGTGCAGGTGCACCGGCATATCGTCCACATCGCTGAGCTTCATCATGAAGCTGACGCCGTCTTCCGAAATCTCGATATCCCGGGCGAAAATATCGGCGTTGTTGCAGATGCCGTAAGTGCTGTGAGGCACAGTGATATCCGCGAGGATGGAGGCGCTGCTGTCATCATCCACGTTGATGGCGGCGTTGCTGAGCCACTCAGGCGTGAAAAAGGATTTCTTGCACTGGAAATACTTTTCCATGGTGCCGAACAGATCCAGATGATCCTGGCTCAGGTTGGTATAGCAGCCCGCCTCGAAATGCACCCCGGCCAGCCGGCCCATTTCGATGGCATGGGCCGATACCTCCATGCTGACCACCGTGACGCCGGCGTCCCGCATATCCCGCAGGGTGCGGAAAAAATCAATGGGCTCCGGGGTGGTGAATTCGGATTTGATATATTCGCTTCCAATCATATTCCCTGTGGTGCCGATGAGGCCCACCCTGCAGCCCGCTTCCTCCATGATGGCCTTGATCAGGTAGCTGGTGGTGGTCTTTCCCTTGGTGCCGGTAACGCCCAGCAGCTTCATTTCCCGGTCCGGATGGCCAAAAAATTCCGCCGCCATCAGGCTCATGGCCGCCCGCACGTTTTTCACTTTTACCTGCGGGATATCCAGGTCCAGAAAATGGGTCACCACCAGGGCAGCGGCGCCGTTCTCAATGGCCTGGGGCGCAAAATCATGGGCGTCGAACCGGGCGCCGGGAATGCAGAAAAACAGGCCCCGGTCCGTTTTCTTCCGGCTGTCCATCGTCAAAGCGCCGATCTCGGCCTCTCCCCGTCTTTCCGTTGCCTGGCCTGCCGCCGCGGCTGCCAATGATGATAGCAACATGCTCTTTCACTCCGTTCCCTGCGGTAATTCAAACGTCACTGTAACTGTGCTGTCCAGCGGCACATACTCTCCCGCGCCCGGCTCCTGCCGTGCGGCCAGGCCGCTGCCCTCGATTTCCATTTCCAGCCCCCGGGCCCGCAGCCGCCGTCCGGCTTCCACCATGGAAAGGCCCTTCACATCCGGCACGCTGATGAGGTCCACCGCCGCGGCCGGGCCGTTTTCATAGGTGTAAAGCATCACGGAGCCGCCGGAGCGCAATTGCCCGCCGGCTGCCGGAGCCTGGGCGGTAACGAGGGAGGCTTCCCCGTCCGTTTCGCAAAACAGGCCCGCCTCCGCCAGCTTTTTCCTGGCTTCCGCCACCGTCATGCCCGTCACATCGGGCACCGATACGCTGGGCGAAGGCGTGGCTCCCGGCGCGCTTTTTTCGATGCCCAGATAGGGCAGCGCCTCTTCCAGGATCTGCCGGGCGTAAGGCGCCGCGGTGACGCTGCCGTAATCGATTGGCACCTGGGCTTCGTTGACCGTCACCAGCACCGCCACGCGGGGCTGATCGGCGGGGGCAAAGCCGATAAAGGAGCCGATGTGCACGGAGGTGACCACCCGCCCGTTTTTGTACACCTGGGCGGTGCCGGTCTTTCCGCCGACGCGGTATCCGGCCACGGCGCCGTTTTTCCCGCCGCCGTTTTCCACCACGTTTTCCAGAAGGGAGCACATGACGGCGCTGGTTTCCGGGCGGATCGGCAGAGACACCACTGTGGGCAGCGTTCTGTCGATGACGTTTCCTTTCTCGTCCAGCACTTCCCGCACGATGTAGGGCCGCATCAACCGTCCCCCGTTCACCACCGCGCCGGCCGCGGCGATCAATTGCAGCGGGGTCACCGCCACGCTCTGGCCAAAACCCACCCGGGCCAGATCCACCGATTTCACGTGCCGGGCGTTGATCAGGATGCCCTCGCTCTCTCCCGGCAGATCGACGCCCGTTTTTTCCCCCAGGCCGAAGGCATGCAGATACTTGTAAAAGGTATCGGTGCCCATCCGCAGAGCCAGCGCCACGAACGCCGGGTTGCAGCTGTTGCCCAGGGCCTCTTTCAGGCTCTGGCTGCCGTGGCTGTTTTTCCAGCAGCGGATCCTGTCCCCGTCCACGGTGACGGAGCCGGAGCAGTAAAACCGGTCGTCCGGCGAAGCGCAGCCGCTGTCCAGCGCTGCGGCGCAGGTGAGGATCTTGAAGGTGGAGCCCGGCTCGTACACGTCGCTGACGGCAGTGATGCGCATCAGGTCATTGAGGGTTTCCGCGTCGTTCCGGGGCGGGTCGTTGGGGTCGAAATCAGGCTTCATGCACAAAGCCAGGATGGCCCCGGTGTTCACATCCGTCATGATGCACTGCACGGACCTGGCATGGTTGGCCGCCAGGCATTCCCGCATGGCCTTTTCCACAATGCCCTGCAGAGCGGCGTCCACCGTCAGCCGCAGGGTGGAGCCTTCCTCCGGGGGGACATACGCCGTTTTCCCGTCGGGCAGCAGCCGGGTTTTGACGTCCACCTCCGTGCGCAGCGTCCCGTTCACGCCCCGAAGCAAAGTATTGTACCGGCTTTCCAGGCCGGACTGGCCTTCGCTGTCCACATTGGTCAAACCCAGCACCTGGGTCAGGAACGCGCCTTTAGGGTACACCCGCCGGCTGTCCTCCTCAAAGGACAGGGCGGAGAGGAGGCTGTCCATTTCCCCGCTTTCCCTCCGGAGCGCCCGGATCTGATCCACCACGCTTCTTGGCACCTGGCGCTTGAGGATCACGGAAGCCAGGCGCTTGTTCCGAAGCTTTTCCGCCATCCCGCTTTCGTCGGCGCTCAGGATAGGAGCCAGCACATGGGCAAAGGCCGCTTCATCGGGCACGGAGCGGGGATTGGCCGTCACGATGTACGCGGTGGCGGACAGGGCCAGGGTTTCGCCTCTCAGGTCCTGCACGCTGCCCCGCCGGGCGGTCACCGTGCCTTCCCGGGTCCACTGCCTAACGCCCCGGGCGGTCAGTTCTTCCCCCTGAAACAGGGTTAAGCTGCCGATGCGCACGCCGACCAGGAGAAATAAAAGCGTGAGCACCGCCAGCATCGTAAGCAGTCTTTTTTTGATCGTCAACTCTGCCCGCATGGCATCTTCCCCCCATGGGCAGGCCGGCGGGGATGCATCCTTTTACCGGCTGCCCGTAATGAGCCCTGCGGCGGAGGGGGAGGCCACCGCAGCGCTGACGGCATTTTGGGTTTCATGAGGCCGGGTATCCGGCGCCACCACGGGCACGGCCTCCACCGCGGCGGAGGACATCATGCCCAGTTCCTGCACGGCCCGGTAACAGATGCGGGAGGAATCCCGGCATTCGGCGATTTCCAGGGCCAGGTCCCGGTTCTCCCGGATGGTGGCGGCGATGGCCTGCTCCATGCTGACGATTTGACGGGTCTCGCCTGCCCGGCGGCTCAGCCTGTCGCCGATCCTGATCACAAAGATCAGCGACACGATGCCCAGGATGATCAGCGCCCAGCTCATGGGGATCATGACCGACCGCCGATACTCAGGCAGCCCTTCCGGGTACACATAGGCCCGCCGCTCACTGTCTCTGTCCCATCCGGCGTCTGCGTCAGGGAGGCGCACACTGCCCCGGACGTTCATCACATTCCTGGCCTGATGCACGCCCATGGTGGCATAGCGCATGTTTCGCTTTACGGCCTGCATATCAGTGTATTCCTCCTTTCCTTTTCATTAGAACGTCTGTCCCCGCTGGATCTCCGCGATCAGCGCCAGAGGATCTTTGAACTGCTCATCAAAGGAGAGATCCTGCTGTCTGCCCGTTTCGGCCGGCAGCACGCGGATATGGGAAAAGGCGCCGTTCACATCCACCTGGCTGGCGTCTCCCAGCCGCCAGGCCCGCAGTTTCTGCGGCAGGAGCAGCCGCCCCTGGGCGTCGGTTTCACATTCGATGTAGCTGTATTTGCTGAACTGATCCAGCAGCGGCTGGGCCTTGGCGTTGATCCGCACCAGACCCGCCAGCTCATCCCGTCTTTCAATCCAGCCAGGCAGCGAGTAAATGGCGATGGCCTTGAAATCCGGAGTGGGGCACACGGCGAACCGGGGGCCCAGCGGTTCCCGGAACACTGCGGGGATGATCATGCGGCCTTTGGCGTCAATGCCGTGGGTAAAGCTGCCCACAAAGCCCAGAAAGGGCGCCTTGCTGCTGTCGGTCCCGTCCGGCGAATCCATGGCGGCAGGAACAGGCGCTTCTGCGTCGCTCAAACGGGCTTTTTTCTGCTCATCGTCCTGATTCGCCATATTTTCACCACACAATCTGC
>CAZQAM010000096.1:0-6638 GCA_964591355.1 uncultured Oscillospiraceae bacterium | reverse complement strand
GAAGAAATGCTGGCCGACCTTGCGGATCTGTTCCGCATCTTTGGCGACAGCACCCGGATCAGGATCCTCTGTGCCTTGTTTGATAAGGAAATGTGCGTGGGAGATATCGGCCAGATGCTTGGCATGACCCAGAGCGCCATTTCCCATCAGCTGCGGATTTTAAAGCAGGCAAAGCTGGTGAAATCCCGCAGGCAGGGGAAAGAGATGTATTACGCCCTGGCGGATCATCACGTGAGAATGATCATCGGGATGGGCATCGAGCATTTGGAGGAATGAACATGAGCAGCCACTGTTCCTGTGAAAAGGGAGATCTGCACGGAGAAAAATGCAGCTGCGGCCACGAAGGGGAAGAGGAAAACCGCGCTGTGATGATGGCGAGGATGATCCTGTCCGCGGTCCTGCTGATCCTGGGTCTGGCGCTTCCTGTGCCAAAGGAGGCAAAGATCGCTATGTTCCTTGCGTCCTGGCTGACGGCGGGATACAACGTGATCTGGAGCGCTTTGAAGAATATCCTCCGGGGGCGGGCCCTGGACGAGAGGTTTCTGATGACGGTGGCGTCGGCCGGCGCGTTTTGCCTGGGGGATTTTGCCGAGGGCGTGGCGGTGATGCTGCTGTACCAGATCGGGGAATTCTTTCAGGATTACGCAGTGGACGCCAGCCGGGATTCCATTGCCGAACTGATGGATATCCGCCCGGATTCCGCGAATGTGGAAAGGAACGGGAAAATCGAAGAGGTGCCTCCCCAGCAGGTGAAGATCGGCGAAACCATTCTCGTCCGCCCCGGGGAAAAAATCCCCCTGGACGGAACGGTGATCGAAGGCGCCTCCTCCCTGAACACCCTGGCCCTGACCGGGGAAGCGGCGCCCCGGGACGTGTGCCCCGGCAGCGCGGTCATCAGCGGCTGCGTGAACATGCAGAGCGTTCTGCGCCTGGAAGTGACCCATGAATACGGGGACTCTACCGTGGCGCGCATCCTGGAAATGGTGGAAAACGCCGCGGAGAACAAATCCCGGGCGGACCGGTTCATTACCCGCTTTGCCCGGATTTACACCCCCGCGGTGGTAGGCGCGGCGGTGCTGCTGGCGCTGATCCCGCCGCTGTTTTTCGGCGGGGCATGGAAGGAATGGCTCACCTCCGCGCTCACTTTCCTGGTTGTTTCCTGCCCCTGCGCGCTGGTGATCTCCGTTCCTTTGACATTTTTCTGCGCCATTGGCGGCGCGTCAAAAAAGGGCATCCTCATCAAAGGCGCGGGGCATCTGGAAACCATCGCCCGGGCCGGCGTCGCGGTGTTCGACAAGACCGGCACCCTGACCCGGGGCGCTTTCACCGTGACGGATATCCAGGCAGAGGATGGGGACGGCCCCGCTCTGCTGGCTCTGGCCGCCGCCGCGGAACAGTACAGCACCCACCCCATCGCCCAGGCGATTCTCAGCGCCCACATTGGGGAGGCGCTCCCGGCGGAGCGGGTTGAGGAAATCGCCGGCCACGGCGTCCGGGCCGTCATCGGCGGGCGCAGGGTTTCTGCGGGAAACGGCAGAATGATGGCGCTGGAAGGCGCCGCAGTGCCGCAGGTGCATCGGGGCGGCACGGCGGTGCATGTGGCGGCGGACGGAAAATATCTGGGCTATATCCTGATTTCCGATACCCTCAAGGAAGGCGCGAAGGAAGCCATCGACGCGCTGAAATCCCTGGGCGTCAGAAAAACCGTGATGCTCACCGGCGACAGCGAAGAGGCGGCCTGGGAGGCGGCGGAGCAGCTGGGGCTGGATGAGACGCATGCCTCCCTGCTGCCGGATGGCAAGGTGGAGGAAATCGAGAGGCTCATGAAGGCCGGGAGTGGTCAGGACGCGCTGGTTTTCGTGGGCGACGGCATCAACGACGCGCCGGTGCTGGCCCGGTCCGACGTGGGCGTGGCCATGGGCGCTCTGGGCAGTGACGCCGCCATCGAGGCTGCCGATGTGGTGCTGATGGACGACGATCCCCGGAAGCTCCCGAAAGCCATCCGCATGGCCCGGGCGGCGATGCGCATCGTGCGGCAGAATATCGCGCTTTCTCTGGCAGTCAAGGCGCTGGTGCTGATCCTGAGCGTGCTGCATATGGCGCCCCTGTGGCTGGCCATCTTTGCTGACGTGGGGGTCTGCTTTCTGGCCATCCTCAACGCCATGCGGGCCATGCGGGCCGCGGACTGATCCCTCCTTTTTTCCCGGAAGAGACGCCCTCTTCCGGGTGTTTTTTCTTTGAAATGCAACAAATGGATGCGCTGCGGCGTTATATCGGCAGGACCATCCCAAAAAGGAGGGGAAACGAATGAAGAAAATCATGGCGGGCCTGCTGGCCCTGATCTGCCTTGCCGGCATGATGGGGACGTCATTGGCCGAAGATACGCCCATTTACCAGGCGGTGATCGCCAATCCGAATGTGGCGGACCGCCTGAATATCCGCGCAGCGCCCAGCGTCCAGGCGGAATCTCTGGGGCGGTTTTACAGCGGAACGCCTGTGACGGTGCTGAAGGAAACGAAAGGCAGCGACGGGGAAGCCTGGGCGTATGTCCAGGTAGGGAACGCTGCCTGGGAAAGCGCTGTTGTCCGGGGCTACACCATGAAAAAATACCTGATGGAGAAAAACCGCAACTACGGCGCGCCGGAGCTGTTTGTGACGGCGGAGCCGGTCAGCGGGCGCATCACTCCGCGCGTGCGGCCGGGAAACGATGCGGAGGGAGGCAATCCATTCTCCGGCACCGTGTATGTTCTGGGAGATATCGGGGACGACTGGCGGTATGTGATGGATGAGGGCTGGTCCGCCCATGGCTTTGTCCGCACGGGTCAGCTCAGGAACAAGGCTGTCGAAATCCAGGTCGCCTATATAATGGCGGCGGACGGCGGAGAGCGGGTGACGGTGTACATGGATAAGGAAATGACCGCCGCCGCCGCTTCCCTTTATTCCGGCGCGCCGGTGCGGGTGACGGATTTCAATCGGGCGGGCTGGGCCCGGGTGGAATGCTGCGGCGCGCGGTATGACCTCAATCAGGGAAAGCCCGCCCTGATCGCCGGCTACGCGGCGCAAAAGGATTTGCTGGTATTCCAACAGCCCTGGACTGTGGATTGGAAGACCCGCACCGGTTATGCCCGGCAGGAGATCTCTCTGGATGAGCCCGGCTGGGGCGGCATTCCCCGGGGCGCGGCGCTGGAGGTGATGGGGGAAACCGGCGAAAAGTATCTGGTAAGATACCGCGCCATGAGCGGCGGGGCGGATCTGTGCGGGCTGGCGGACAAAAGCGCGGTGGAAGTGAGTGCGCTGAAAAGCGTTCTGGAAGGCGCTGCGGGCATCGGCTACGTCCGGGCGCCCATCCGCTGGGACGAGGAAGGCTACAGCCTGGGCTTTGACGTATTCGCCCGGCCTGGGGATGAAGCGGAAGGGCAGGAATACGATCCCCTGTGCCTTTTGCTGGCCGAACTGCCGGACGGCTTTCTGCAGGTGAGAAAGATGGGGGAACCCAGCTTCTTCATCCGCAGCGAGGGCGCGCGGATCATCCGGGAGGAAGAATTGCTGCCCCGGAATCCCGCCGTGAAGCGGGAGGGCACCTGGCGGGCGGAGGAGCAGGACGCCGGGCTGTGGGTGTATACCCGGGAAACGGGCGGCGCTTCTTCCCTGACGCTGGTCAACGAAAGCGCCGGTATCAACGAAACCTATTCGATCCGGGAGGAGGACGGGAGCGGCACTTCCTACGCCGCGTATATCCCTGCCGGCACCCAGGTGACGCTGAAGGGGGAGGGCATGCTGACGGCCTTTGGCGGACAGGGGGACGAGCCGGTGCTGCTGACCCGGGAGGGAAGCGGGGGTGTATTGGAAAGTGTGCCGCTGTTTACGGGAACCGGCCGCTTCTTCTGCGATCTGCAGCTTGAGACCTGCCGGGACTACTACGGTTTCCGCATCCGTCCCATAGACGGGGCGGAGAATCCGTATTTCTCTGTCAGCGATCTGTTTGGCACGGAGGAAGAATATGAGACGGGCGTGGAGGAAGGGGGAAGCTGGTTTCTGGATTTGATGCCCGGTCAGTTCCTGACGCTGCATGAATGTGAATTGTATATTTTCTACGGCAATGGCTGACGCTCTTTTTTGCTTGGAAAAGTGAAAAAACAAACGCGGAAGGAGGAGGCGGCCCGGCTGAAATCCCGCATGCCGCCCATGAAAATTTCTTTTACAAATTTATTTCAAATTATTTCAAAAGTACTGTACTTGCGCCCTGGAAGTGTGCTATAATAAAGGGCGCCTTTTTTGTGTACCCAAAAAGGCGGAATCGGGAAAGACAAAAACACGGCTCTTCCTCTGAAGCGCCGCAGATCAGAGGGAAGAAGTATCTTATGGAAGACAAGCTGATCCTGGCCTCCTCCTCGCCCCGCAGGAAGGAACTGATGGGCTATACGGGCCTTCCTTTTGAGGTAAAAACCGCCGAAGCGGAAGAAAAAAAGGCGGGAAAGCCGGAGGAACTGGTGATGGAAAACGCCTGCCGCAAAGCCCGCGCCGTGGCGAAAGCCTACGCCGGGCGGACGGTGCTGGGCGCCGACACCGTGGTGTATCTGGACGGCCGGGTCCTGGGCAAGCCCCGGGACAGGGAAGAAGCGTCCTGGATGCTTTCCCTTCTTTCCGGCGCGTGGCATACGGTGTATACCGGCGTGTGCGTCATTTCATCCGGCGGCAGGGAAGATGTCCGGTGCGACGAATCCCGGGTGCTGTTTACGCCGCTGAGCCGGGAGGAAATCGAGCGCTATGTCGCTTCCGGGGAGCCTATGGACAAGGCAGGGGCTTATGCCCTGCAGGGAAAGGGCGGCATGTTTGTGGAGCGCATCGAAGGCAGCTATTCCAATGTGATCGGGCTGCCCATGGCGCTGGTCCGGCGGATGCTGCTGGACGCCGGCATGGAAATTTAAGAAACAGGAACGGACGGATGAAGATACATGGCAATCATCGCACCAGATATCGCAATTGATATTGGCACGGCAAATACCCGGGTTTATGTAAAGAAAAAGGGCATTGTGATCGACGAACCTTCCATGCTGGTGGTGGACCGGGGCGGCCGCCACGCCGTCCGTGCCATCGGCGAGGAAGCGCGCATCCTGGCGGGCCGCACATCCAGCGACGTGATGGAGGTGCGCCCGCTCTCCGAAGGCATGATCCGCGATTTCGACATGACGCAATTGATGCTGCAGTATTTCGTCCGCAAGGCCATCGGCGCGTCGAGGCTTGTGAAGCCCCGGGCAATCCTGACCATTCCCTGCCGGGTGACGCCCATCGAGCGCCGGGCGGTGAGAAGGGCGGCGGTTTACGCCGGCGTCCGCAGCGGCGAAAACCAGTTGATCCTCATCGACAAGCCTTTCGCTTCCGCCCTGGGCCTGGGGCTGCCGGTTTTTGACGCGGTGGGGTCCATGGTGGTGGATATCGGCGGCGGCACCTGCGAAGCGGCGGTGATCAGCCTGGGCGGCGTGGTGGCTTCCCGCTCCATCCGCATGGGCGGCATCAAGATGGATGAAGAAGTCATCGCCTATGTGAAAAGCGAGTTCAACATGGTGATCGGCGAACGCACGGCGGAGGATGTGAAGGTCTCCCTGGGCGCCGCGCTGCCTTTGAAGGAGGAACGCCGCGTGCTGGTCCGGGGACGGGATATGATCACCCGGCTGCCTCAGACGGCGGAATTGTCCTCCAGCCGCGTATACCAGGCGCTGCAGGGCCCCTGCAACGCCGTCCTGTCCGCTATCGAGCATGTCCTGGCCCGCACGCCCCCGGAACTGCTGGGGGATATCATGCGTTCCGGCATTCATCTGACGGGAGGCGGGGCGCAGCTTTTCGGCCTGGATCAGTTCATTGCCCAGGAGCTGCAGATGCCTGTGCTTCTGGCCCGGGATCCCATGAACAGCGCGGTGCTGGGCGTGGGCCATCTGGCAGACAACATCGAACTGCTGCACCGCATCGGGAAATCCAGCTTTCTGCGGGAGGACGGCGAGGAGTAACACATGGCGAGAGAGCGGGACCGTGAGTATTTCGAAAGCGGAAATCTGGACAGCCTGGACAAGGATTTTCTTTTGTCCGGCTCAGAAGATACACAGGACGCCGTCGGGCGGGACACAGCGAAGAATCCCAGCGGCGCGTCCAGGGCCCGGGAGGAGGAGGAAGCCTCTCCCCAGCCCCAGGGAAGCAGGGCGGAAAGCAGCGGCAACGACGCGTCCGCCGCTCCTGAAAGCAAGGAAATGGCCCGGGAGGCCTGGAGCAGGGAAGCCAGGCGGGTGGAAAGCAGCCTGAACCGCCCGGAAGACAGGCAGCAGGCGGAAGAAGCCCCCGCTGAGGCAAAACGCAAAGCGGCCCCCGCCAAGGGCAAGAAGAGCCGCCGCAAAAGAAAGAGCGGCAGCGACGAGGAAGACCGCCGCAGCTTCATTCACGCCCTGATCACGGTGGGCATCTGCGTGTTCCTGTTCCTGATGGTGGCGGTGATGGTGCTCTCCAATTTTGTCAGCCATCCGCTTTTGAATGTGCCCCGCCGGCTGGTCACGTCCATCATCACCCCGGTGCAGCGGGCGTTTTCCGGCGTCACCGAAAGCGTGGCAAGCTACCTGCGCACGCTGAAAATCCGGGGCAACCTGGAATAC
>CAZQAM010000095.1:0-6648 GCA_964591355.1 uncultured Oscillospiraceae bacterium | reverse complement strand
ATTGGAACGGGCACGTGCGTGACGGTTCTGCTGCCAAAAGGAGAGAAGAGAGAACGAGACCGATCATTGTGGATGATGAAGCCATCATGCTGCGGCGTTTCACCCGGGTCAGCGAAGGCATCAAGGGTCTCTGCCTGGTGGGGCAGTTTGACAGCGCCGAGGACGCATTGCAGTACGCAGAGAAGAATCCTGTGGAACTGGCCTTTCTGGATGTGGATATGCCCATCATGAACGGCCTGGAACTGGCCCGGCGGCTGCGGAAGATGCGCAGCGATATGCTGATCGTGTTCGTCACGGCGTATGACGAATATATCTGGGATTCCAACCAAATCGGCGGCGACGATTACATCGTCAAGCCCTTCAGCCGGGAAGTGCTGGAGAAAAGCATGGATCGGATCCGCCTGCTGGCGAAGCGTCAGGAAAAAATCCTGTACGTGCATACCTTCGGCCGGTTTTTCGTGTCCCGGGATGGGAAGCCCATCCGTCTGACCGGAAAGGCAAAAGAAATCCTGGCCCTGCTTGTGGTGTACAGGGGAAAAGAAGTGAGCAACGAAACGATTTTCAATACGCTGTGGGAAGGCAGGGAATATTCCAACGCCAGCATGATTGTGTATTTCAACGCGCTTCGGCGCCTGAAACAGGCGTTGACGCAGGCAGGCATCCGTTCGCTGCTTATTTCCAACACCCACGGCCAACTGGTGAATACCGATCTGTTTGACTGCGATTACTATGCCTGGATGGACGGGCACGCGGGCATCCGGGATCGTTTTGACGGGGAATTCCTGTCGGAATACTCCTGGGGAGAATCTTTTCTGGCACAGCTTACCGTTCATCAGTGAAGCCAAGAATTTCCATGGTGAAAGGGAAAGGGGTACCCATGATGTGCTGCGGGCCGGAAATATTCCCTTACGCATGACTCCTGCGCCGGCATGCCCGCTGTGATAAGGCAGAGAAATGCATCGGGCCGGATACCGTATCAGAGTTTTTATACGATTTATCTTCTAAATGAATGAATATTCGGCAGCAGAAAGATCCTTCGCCTTGCGGCTCAGGATGACAAACAGAGAGGATGCCGAACAGAGAGGATGCCGAACAGAGAGGACGCCGAACAGGGGAAGGCGTCGAACAGAGAGGACGCCGCCTTCCGTGTCATCCTGAGCGTCAGCGAAGGATCTGGTGGATGAGCACATGCATTCTTTCAGGAATAAAACAGTGTAACATGAGAAAGCAGCGCGGCAGGAGCCGCGCCGCTTTCTTTATGGAGGAAGGCGGGGCAGCGCCCGCTTCGGATCAATAGTTGACCAGGTTGTATTCCTCGATGGTTTCATCCGCAAGACGGACCAGTTCTTCCACGCCCTGTTCCGCTGTGTAGACGCCGTTGTACACCTTCTCGGTGACTTCTTCCACGTACTGACGCACTTCGGGGAACACGCTCAGCAGCGAGCCCACATAGGCCGGACCGGACGCATGCAGCTGATCCAGAGCGACCTGGAACTGCGGATACTTTGCAAGATTATTTTTGAAAGTATCGGTCTCGGAAGCCTGCACGTTGATGGGGAAGTAGCCGGTGATGGAGCTCCAGTAAGCCTGATTTTCGGGGTTGACGCAGAATTTGATGAAGTCATAGGCAGCTTCCATCCGCTCCTGCTCATGGGTAACGATCCACAGGGTGCCGCCGCCGGTGGATACGCCGCCTGCGTCGTCAGGATTCACATAGGGGAAGAAGGCGGTTCCGACTTCGAAGCTGTCCCCCACGTTGGCCAGCACGCCAGCCAGGTTCGCGGTGGAGGCCAGGAAGATGGCGGTGTTGCCGGAGCAGAACGCTGCGCGGGCGTTGGAGGTGCCGCCGCGGTCAATGTAGGTGGTGTAAGGGCAGGCGGCAATCTTTTTCCACATCCTGAAGATGTCCAGGGCTGCGCCGTTCTCGCCGAACATGACCTTGGTCGCGTAGCTCTCGCGGCCGTTGCCGTTGTTCACATACTCCCGGCCCATCTTTCCGGTCCACTGCTCGAAGAACCAGCCATAGTTGGAAAACACAAAGCCGTAACGCTCGATGCTGTTCTGGTTGAAGCCTTCCTCGTCTCCGTGTTTGCCGTTCTTGTCCACGCTCAGCCTGGGAGCGATCTCCAGAATGCCATCCACAGTGGTAGGCACTTCGGTGATGCCGGCCTCTTCAAAAGCGGTCTTGTTGTAATACAGCAGCGGGGTGGAGCAGTTGAAGGGCATGGAGTTGATCTTGCCGTACACGGTATAGTAGGCCAGCAGGTTCGGCTCGATGACGCTGGTGTCCCATCCATCCGCGTCGATGAACTCCTGCACGGGTGTGATCTTGCCGCTGTCCAGGATGAAGCGCGTGCCAATCTCATAGCTGTGAACAATATCGCACGGGAGCTCGCCGATTGAAGCTGCCTTCAGCTTGTTGATCGCGTCGTCATATTCGCCTTCATATTCGGCCTGGACAAAGACTTTGTCCTGGGATTCGTTGTAGCGGTTCACGATTTCCAGTATCGCGTCCGCGTTGGTGCCGGACAGGGAGTACCAGAAAATCACGGTCGTCTTTTCGTCAGCAAAGGCACTGCTGATCGTGGTAAGCATGATCAGCGCCAGCACGAGGGCAAACAGTTTCTTCATGTCGGTTTCCTCCTTTTGTTTTTATATGAACGTCCCTTTCAGGGGCGCCCAGATCAGGGAAAGGGATCAGCCCTTCACAGCACCGGCCATCAGGCCATTGATCAGGTTCTTCTGCATAAACACGAAAATACTCAGGGAGGGCACCAGGCAGATGATCACCGCGGACATCATCAGGTTGATCTGCTCCGAGTCAATGTCGTACATGGAAGCCACGCCGATCTGCACCGTGCGCACGTTGTCGGAATTGGTGACCAGCAAGGGCCACAGGTAGTTGTTCCACTGCTGCAGGAAGATATAAGCGCCCAGCGCGCCAAGGGCCGGACGGGACAGGGGAAGCACGATGCTGGCAAGGAACCGCCAGTTGCTGCAGCCATCCAGGCGGGCGGCCTCATGCAGCTCCTTGGCGAAGGTCAGATAATGCTGCCGCATGAGGAAAATCCCCATGGCGCTGCATCCGTATGGCAGGATCAGCACCTTGTATGAATCCAGCCAGTTCCAGCTGGAGACAGTCAGGTAATTGGAAATGATCGTGGTCTCCCAGGGCACCATCATGGTGGCAAGGATGCACATGAACACGAAGCTCCGGCCGCGGAAATGGAGAAACGAAAAAGAGAATGCGGCCATGGAGCATGTGATCAGCTGCAGGATGGTTACCGAGCCGGCCACGATGAAGGAGTTGAGGATATGCCGCGGGATCCTGGTGCGGGTAAACACCTGCATGTAGCTGTTGAAGTCGAAATGGGAAGGCCAGAAGCGGGAATACAGTTCATCCGGCGGCAGCACGCTCATCATGAAGGTATACAGCAAAGGAATCATGATAAGGGCCACAAAGGGAAGATTGACCAGTATGCGGATCCCGGTCCACATGCGCTCGCGCTGTTTCCTTGTCATGCCCGTGCGTTTGAAGGCAAGCGCTGGATTTGTCATGAGTAATGCACGCTCCTCTTTTCAGACGTGAACTGGATGATTGTGATCACCATGATGATCAGGAACAGGATGATGGACCGGGCAGCGGCACGGCCGAATTTGAAGTTGCGGAAAGCATCCAGATAAATGGAATACACGATGGTATTGGTGGACTCCAACGGGCCGCCCCAGGTCAGAATCTTGATGATATTGAAAGTCTGGAAGGCATTGATCACGTCAATGATCATCTGGAAAAAGAGGGTGGGGCTGATGCTGGGCAGGGTGATGGACCTGAATTTCTGGAAAGCGTTGGCGCCATCGATGGAGGCGCTCTCATACAGGTCCGGCGGAACGTTTTTGAGGCCTGCGCTGATAAAGATGAAATTGATGCCTGTGGCCAGCCACACTGCCAGACAGCAGATGACGGTGAAGGTATAGCTGATGTCGTTCAGCCAGTTGATCTGCGTGCCCAGGATTTTGTTTAGAAGGCCGATGGTGGGATGCAGGATCATTCTGAAGCTCATGGAAGCTGCCGAGGAGGCGATGGCGATGGGCATGGCGAAAATGGCGGAGGCGAAGGCATTCCCCGGGAATTTTTTATCAATCAGCAGCGCAGTGATGAGGCCCATTGTCAGCCCGCCGAGGGTGACGAAGAATACGAAGCGCACCGTGACCCACATGCTGTTCCAAAACTCCCCGGATCGGGACCCGGTCAGGATATCCGCGTAGTTTTTGAAACCGACAAATTTTTTTGCCAGACCCAAATTATCAGTCAGGTAAGTGCTCAGGTAAATGGTCTTCCCGAAGGGATAGAAGAGGAACACGGCGAACACGGCCAAAGCGGGCAGCAAAAACAGCCAGGGCTCGATTGCTTCATAGAAGGTTTTTTTGCGCCGTCGGATATGAGGGGCGGTAGGCATGAATCGGATCAACTCCTCGCTAATTTCCAATGATCGCAGCCGGATTGAAACTGCGGCAGGCCCGTTCGGAAATTCAAGAATTCCCTAAGGCGTGTATGACCGCAAGCGATGAATCTCTGGGCGCCGCTGCACCATCGAATTCTTTTGAGACACGTATTCATTTTTATTATACAAAATGGGTATAAACGGGACACTCACAAAAAGAGAGGCCCGGCATGGGTTTATGGGTTTTTTTATTACATTTTTCTTAATTTGCATTCTCGTGGTTTTTCGAGCTGTCTGCTTCTTTTTTTCTTTTTTAATGGATTGAGGTCTGACGATTAAAAAATTTCAAAAAATTGCTTAAAACATGCGCTTTGCGCCTTTTTTTGAGTGAAACATTAGTCCCCGGTTATTGCTCATTTGTTAAGATTTAGAAAATAGAATGTCCGCTGACATCCAGAAACGGCACAAGAAGCGATTACGAGGAAAAAAGGAGGCTGTGGTGACGATGAAAAAGCCGGAATTACAGGATCACTCTGGCATGGAAATCCGTTACAGCTGCAACCAGCGCGATTTCAGACGCTATACCACTCAAGAGATCCGGAAGGAATTCCTGATTGAAACTCTGTTTGTGCCTGATCAAGTGATCAGCATGTACAGCCATGTGGACCGGATGGTGATCCTGGGCATTATGCCGGTCAAAGAACAGGTAAGCATCGACAAGGGGATCGATATCCGGCACAGTTTCGGCACGGCGTATTTCCTGGAGCGCCGGGAATGCGGCCTGTTCAACGTGGGCGGCCCGGGGAAAGTGATGGTGGATGATCAGACGTATGAACTGGGCTATAAGGATTGTCTGTATATCACCCGAGGCGCGGAAAAAGTGCTTTTTGAAAGCGTGAACGCCAACGTTCCTTCCAGGTTTTATGCCGTGTCCGCTCCCGCTCACTGCAGTTATGAAAACAAACTGATCAAAATTTCCGACGCGGCGAAAAAGCCTCTGGGCGCCCTGGAAAGCAGCAACAGGCGGGTGATCAATCAGTTCATCCATCCTTCCGTGCTGAAAACCTGCCAGCTTTCCATGGGCATGACGGTGCTGGAAAGCGGCAGCGTATGGAACACCATGCCGGCCCATACCCATGAACGCCGGATGGAAGTGTATTTCTATTTCGAGGTGCCGGAAAACAGCGTAGTCTTCCACATGATGGGCGAAGGGCAGGAGACCCGGCATATCGTCATGCGGAACGAGCAGGCCGTTATCTCTCCTTCCTGGTCCATCCACGCCGGCGCCGGTACAGGCAGCTATGCCTTCATCTGGGCCATGGGCGGCGAAAATCAGGCTTTCGACGATATGGACAACATTCCCGTTATCGAGCTGAAATAAAAAGGAGGCGCCATCATGAATATGAAAGCCTTTAGCCTGAAAGAGAAAATCGCCTGGATCACCGGCGCCAGCTACGGCATCGGCTTTGCTATTGCGGAAGCATATGCGGCCGCCGGCGCCACCATCGTTTTCAACGACATCACGCGGGATCTGGTCAATGTGGGCATGGCGGCCTATGCGGAAAAAGGCATCCAGGCCCACGGCTACGTCTGTGATGTGACCGATGAAAATGCGGTGCAGACGCTGGTCCGGCGGATCGAAAACGAAGTGGGCACCGTCGATATCCTGGTGAACAACGCGGGGATCATCCGCCGTGTTCCCATGATCGAAATGAGCGCTGCCGATTTCCGCAAGGTCATCGATGTGGATCTGAACGCGCCTTTTATCTGCGCCAAGGCCGTGCTCCCCTCCATGATCCGGAAGGGACGCGGTAAAATCATCAACATCTGCTCCATGATGAGCGAACTGGGCCGGGAAACGGTATCGGCCTACGCGGCGGCCAAGGGTGGATTAAAGATGCTGACCCGCAATATCTGCGCTGAATACGGCGGGCACAACATCCAGTGCAACGGCATCGGCCCGGGCTATATCGCCACGCCTCAAACTGCCCCCCTGCGGGAAAGGCAGCCCGACGGCAGCCGCCATCCCTTTGATCAGTTCATCATCGCCAAGACTCCCGCGGCCCGCTGGGGAGAGGTGGAGGATTTGCAGGGCCCGGCGGTGTTCCTGGCTTCCGACGCCAGCAATTTTGTCAATGGCCACATCCTCTATGTGGACGACGGCATCCTGGCCTACATCGGCAAGCAGCCGGGCTGATCCTTTCAG
>CAZQAM010000094.1:0-6676 GCA_964591355.1 uncultured Oscillospiraceae bacterium | reverse complement strand
AACTCCGCCTGGTACAGCAGCTTCACCGCGTCCTGCGGCAGCATCCGGGGATACTTCCTGAAATGATCCGCCAGCACATCCTGGATCACGGCCCATCCCCCTCCTTTTCAAACGCGTATTCCACCCTTGTCAATTCCAGCCCGCAGGCAGGGGCGGTGACGCCCAGGTCCAGCCGGTTCCCGCTTTGGAGGGCCTTCTCCACGCAGTCCCCCGGCAGTTTTCCCTGCCCCACGTAAATCAATGTGCCCGCGATGATGCGCACCATGTTGTAGAGAAAGCCGTTCCCGTGGATGCGCAGGGTGATCTCCGTCCCCTCCCGGGCCACTGATACACGGTCGATGGTGCGCACCGTCGTTTTGGCCTGGCCTCCCGCCGCGGCGAAAGCGGCAAAATCGTGGGTGCCCAGCAGCTGGCGGGCGCACGCGCCCATGGCCCTGTCATCCAGGGGATAAGGCACATGGGCCGTCAGATTCCGGTAGATGGCGCTGGGATGGGGCGCGTTATGGATGCGGTAGGTGTACCATTTCCCCACGGCGTCGAACCGGGCATGAAAATCCGGCGGCACCTGCCTTCCTTCCGTCACGCGGATATCCGCAGGCAGAAAGCGGTTCAGCACAAAGGGATACTTGTCCGGCGGGATCCGGCTGACCGTATCAAAATGCGCCCGCTGGCCCAGGGCGTGCACCCCGGCGTCGGTGCGGCTGGCGCCCGTGACCCGGGTAAAGACCCCCAGCGCCTTTTCCAGCGCCCGCTCCATTTCCTGCTGGATGCTGGGCCCGTTTTCCTGAAACTGCCAGCCGCAGTAGGCGGTGCCGTCGTAGGTCACCGTCAGGAGAATCCGCTTTGTTTCCATGGTTTCGCCTCCGCTTCCATGATACCTTTTTTGAAAGGAATAATCAAGCCCGATTCCCCTTTTCACGTTTTTGTTTTCTCCGGGCATCCAAGGTTTTTCCCGATCAGATGAGGATAAAAAGGCGTCAGTTCACGCTCCTCTGGTCCGGTTTATACTGGCCTTGTCCCAAAGGAGGTGATGGTCTCGGCGACAAAGCGCGATCCCGAAAAGCGGCTGAGGGAATCCAGCAGGGAAGCGGCGGAAAAGGCGGTGAGCCGATTGATGGAACTGCTGGATGATCCCGACACATCTCACGCCGACGTGCTCAAAGCCGCCACGCTGATCTTTGACCGCGTCTATCCGGCCGCGGCGGGCGAAAAGGAGGCCGGGGGCGACTATGAAATCTGCGTAAAGGGGGAATGACATGCCGCGCATTACCCTGCGGGGCGAATTTATCAACCGGGTGTACCAGCCCCACCTGCAAAACAATCACCGTTACCAAATCTACTTCGGCGGCGCCGGCAGCGGCAAAAGCGTATTCCTGGCCACCCGCTGCGTTATCGACACCCTGAGCGGAAGGAATACCCTGATCGTCCGCCAGGTGGCCCGCACCCTGAAAAACAGCTGCTGGAACGAGGTCAACAAGGCCATTTCCCGCCTGGGGCTGCAGCGCTTCTTTACCGTCAGCAAAACCGATATGACCATCACCGCCCGCAATAACGGTGCGCAGATGATCTTTGCGGGGCTGGACGACGCGGAGAAGATCAAGTCCCTCACCCCGCGCCGGGGCGTGCTCACCGATATCTGGATCGAGGAAGCCACCGAGTGCGCCTGGCAGGATTTCAAGCAGCTGGACAAGCGCCTCCGGGGCAGGAGCCGGCATGTGAAGCGCCTTACTTTGTCCTTCAATCCCGTGTTCCGCGGCCATTGGATCTACAGGGAATTCTTTTCCATCTTCCGCCAGGACCGGCCCTATGCCGAAAGCGGCGCGGTATCCATTCTCAAAACCACCTACCGGGACAACCGGTTTTTAACGGATGACGACCGCGCCGCCCTGGAAAACGAAAAGGATCCCTATTTCTATCAGGTGTACACCCTGGGCAACTGGGGCGTGATGGGGGATGTGATCTTCACCAACTGGCATACAGCGCCCCTGCCCGATCCCGTGCCCGGGGAAACCCGCATGGGGCTGGATTTCGGCTTTGCCGCCGATCCCTGCGGCTTCCTGCTTTTGAGGTACGAACGGAAGGAAAAGCGCGTATACGTGCTGGAGGAAATCTATGAAAAAGGGCTGACCAACCTGGCTCTTGCCCAGCGCCTTGCGCCATACCAGGCTCTGGGAGCCATCGCCTGTGACAGCGCCGAGCCCAAATCCATCGCGGAACTGCGGGCCCTGGGCGTGAAAGCCTATCCCGTCAAAAAGGGGCCGGACAGCGTGATCCACGGCATCCAGTGGCTGCGGCAGCAGGAGATCATCCTCTCCCCCGGCTGCGGGCACCTCCGGGACGAACTGTCCCGCTATCAGTGGCAGCGGGACAAAGACGGCGCTTCCCTTCCCCAGCCCCAGGACCGGGACAACCACCTGATCGACGCCATGCGCTATGCTCTGGCCAATGAAATGGACGCCCGCTTCGCCTTCACCGCCAGCAAAAAATCCCTGGGGCTTTAGCCCGAAAGAAAGGAGATCCTCCACCTTGATTACCCGAGACAGGGCATGCCTGCAAAGCGGCTTATCCGGCCGCCTCCTGCAGGGCTGCCTCAACGAACACCTCCGAGGAACGGAAAGGCTGTGCCGCCTCAGGGACGCGTATCACCTCAAGCCTTCCCGCGCCGCCTTTCCACCACGGGCGGAGGGACTGCCGGATCACCGGCTGTATCATGCCTGCGTGCGCTATATCGTCACCATCGCTTCTTCCTATCTGGCCGGCTCCGCCGTCAGCTACCAGGGGGAAGGCCCGGGGGTGGATGAAATCAGGCGCGCTTACCGGCTGGCAAATGTGGCCGGTACGGACATGGAACTGGCCCATCTCGCTTCTCTCTATGGCAAAGGCGTGGAAATCATTTATACCGACGCCCATGCCCGCCCCCGCTCCGCCGCCCTGGATCCTTTCTGCGCCTTCGTGGTCTACGCCGACGACGTGAGCCATGATCCCCTCTTCGGCATTCATTTTCACCCCATTGCCGACGAGGGCGGCACGCCCCGGGGCTACGAAGCGGCGGTGTACACCGCCTCGGAAAGGCTCACCTACCGGGCCGCCGACTACGCGTCCCTCTTCCGTTCCCCGCCCATCGACGCCGTTCCGCATTACTTCGGCCGCCTGCCCCTCATCGAATACTGGAATAACGAGGAAGAGGGCAGCGATGTGGAAAGCGTGCTTTCCCTCATTGAGGCCTACGACGCCCTGCAGTCCGCCCGGGTCAACGATCAGGAGCAGCTGGCCGACGCCCTGCTCATCGTCTACGGCGCACGGCTGGAGACCGATGAAAAAGGCCGCACCCCGGCCCAGCAGCTGCGCCAGGACAAGCTGCTTTATCTCCCCGACCGGGACGCAGGCGCCCAGTATCTGGTAAAGCAGGCGGGAGAGGGAGCGGAGGAATTGCGGGCTGCCATCGAGCGGGATATCCACAAGTTCTCCATGATCCCGGATCTGTCCGATCAGCAGTTTTCCGGCAATGTATCCGGCGTCGCCATGAAGTACAAGCTGCTGGGCCTGGAGCAGTTGACCTGCCGCAAGGAGCGCTGGTTCCGGGAAGCGCTGCAGGAAAGGCTGCGCTGCTATGCCCACTTCCTGGCCGTGAAGGGCGGCCGCGCCGTGGATCCCGCCGCCGTCCGCCTCATTTTTACCCGCACCCTGCCCGAATCCGCCCTGGATGCCGCGCAGATGGTGAAAACCCTGGAAGGCATCGTGCCCGACCAGGTGCTGCTCTCCCAATTGCCTTTCCTGGATGGGGAAGGCGCCACCAAGTAAGGAGGAAACCCCATGGAAGAAACCCCCATTGTTCAGCCTGAAACCGCCCCCCTCACCGCCGCTTCCCTGGAGCGTCAATTGGCCGAACTGGCCAGGAAGCTGACGGAGCAGATGGAAGCCCATTCTCTGTCCCTGGAGAAGCGCCGGGAAAGCATGGAAGAAAAAGAGCAGGATTTGACCCGCCGGGAGATGGCCGCCAGGGCCCGAAGCCTGCTGCGGGAAAGGGAGCTGCCCGAAGAACTGGCGGACTGTATGTCCTTTTCCGATGAAGCTGCCGTGGAAAAGGCCGTCGACGCGCTGGAGGAGGCTTTCCGGGCCGCCGTGCAGCAGGGCGTGGAAGAGCGCCTGCTCACTGCCGCGCCCAAAGCAGGCGCTGTGACGCCCCTGGATCAGCTGTCCGACGAAGAATACTACGCGGCCGTCTGCCGCAACGACTGAAGGAGGAAATGACGCATGGCCAATTCGTTCATCACCGTCAAAGAATTTGCCCGGGCCGCGCTGCCCCGTCTCATCGACCACCTGGTTTTCCCCAACCTGATCCACAAGGATTTTTCCGATGATTTCGCCGGCATGAAGGGCGACACCATCCAGGTGCGCAAGCCCATCGTGCTGGAAGCCCGGGATTTTGACGCCCTCAATGGCGTTTCCACCCAGGATATCACCGAAAATACCGTGGATGTGACGCTGGATAAGATCGCCACCGTGGATGTGGGCATCGAAGCGCTGCAGGGCGCCGTCAATATCGACGATCTGACCCGGGTGTTCATCGATCCCGCCGCCGCCGCTCTGGCCGCCAAAATCAACGCCGACGGCCTGATGCTGTATCAGGATGTGTACGCCACCGCCGGCGCCGCCGGCACCACCCCCGCCTCCCTTGCCGTGCTGGCCGCCGCCCGCAAGGTGCTCAACAGCAACAAAGCGCCTGTGTCCGGCCGCAGCGCCGTGTGGGATCCCGAGGCCGACGCCGCCTTCACCGCCATCGACGCCATCGTGCACGCGGAGAAATCCGGCTCCAACCAGGCCCTGCGGGAAGGCAGCATCGGCCGGGTCATGGGCATGGATCATTTCATGAGCCAGGCGGTGAAGCAGCATAAAACCGGCATCACCGCCGCCACCGCCGTCAAGGTGGCCGCCAATGTGTCGGCAGGGGCCAGCAAGCTGAACCTGACTGCTACCTCCCTCACCGGCAAGCTGGTCAAGGGCGATCTGCTCACTATCGGCGGAAAAACCTATACCGTCACCGCCGACAGCGCCAGCGCCTCCAGCAACGCCATTTCCAACGTGCAGGTGGCCCCCGCCCTGCCCGCCATTTCCGCCAACGCGGAAGTCACCCTCATCGGCGATCACACCGCCAATCTGGCCTTCCATCCCATGGCGTTCGCCTTCGTCACCAGGCCCCTCACCGCCCCCGGCGGCGTGGAGAGCTACGTGACCAATTACAACGGCATTTCCCTGCGCGTGGTCCGCGGCTACGATATGCAGCATAAGCGCGAAATGCTGTCCATGGATGTGCTCTACGGCTTCAAGACCCTCTATCCCGAACTGGCCGTCCGGGTGCTGGGATAAGGAGCGCTTTTCCATGACCCGGCAAGCCATGCTGGCCGATCTGCGCACCCGCCTGCCGGACGCGGAGGAAGCGACGGACGCGCTGTTGACTTCCCTGCTCAGCGACGCCGCGGCCCTCATCCGCGCCCTCACCTGGCGGGATGAGGTGCCTGAAGGGCTGGAAAACGCCCAGATGCGCCTGGCGGTGATCTTCTTCAACCGCATGGGCATGGAGGGCGAAACCGATCATACCGAGGGCGACGTGCGCCGCTCCCAGCAGGATCTGCCCGAAGCCCTGCGCCGCGAGATCTGCGCCTACCGGCTGGCCAGGACCTGATCAACCCGTGCGGGAGAACCGCTTTTTACCACACCCGGTTCTCCCGCACCCTCTCTGAAACCTGAGAGAAAGGATGAAAGCCATGCGTTTGCAACAGCGCGGACGCGCTTCCGTACAGTGCGGAAACAGAACCATGCGGGCAGCGGTGCGTCCCCTCAGCGGCATCCTCACCCGTTACCGCTACGGGGAATACGTGCAGGATATGCTGCGGCTGCTTTTGCCCTGCGATGCGGTGATCGCCTCCGGGGACGCGCTCACCGTGGAAGAGACGCCGTACATCTGCGTCCATACCCGCGTCTTCCCCGGCCATATCCAGGCAGACGTCAGGAGGTGCTCAAGGTGACCGGCGTATCCGCACTTTCCGCCCGTCTCTCCGCCCTGCCCGGAAAAATGCGCTCTGCCCTGGAGCGCGCCGCCCTGGACGCCGCCCGGAAGACGGCGGAGGACGCCCGGCATGCCGCCCCGGTCCGCACGGGGGCCCTGCGCGCTTCCATCGCCGCCGCCCCCGTGCCCGGCGGCGCCAAATCTTCGGCCGGCGCGCCGTATGCCGCCATCGTGGAAGGGGGCTCCCGCCGCGCCGCCGCCCAGCCCTTTCTGCGTCCCGCCTTTGAAATGTCCGACTTTGCCGCCCGGGCTGCCCGGGCCATTCAGGAGGAATTGCGTTGACCGATCTGACAGCTTATCTGTTATCCGCCCTGAGCAGCCTGCCCGCCTGCACGGCAGTGTCCTATGAGCGGGAGGAAAAGACGCTTCCCATCATTGTCGTCGCGGAGGAAAGCGCTTCGGTCTTTGCCCAGGCGGACGGCGCGCCGTATCTTGAGGAATACATCCTCACAGCCGACGTATACGCCGCGACCCGGGAAGAAATGGCCGATCTGGCCCTCAAAAAGCGGAATCTAGCCATGGAGTTGGCTTCGCTGATCGCGCGGATAACGATTCTTTCTTTCCCAAACGCGGTGCACGACCCAGAAAAAGCGCTGGCTCTGGGTGAGC